>JAPLEI010000005.1:48626-65078 GCA_026391195.1 Bacteroidota bacterium
GGTCAGATTCAGTCGCCCCAAATGACTACATTAACCAATCAAATTCTAGAAGCAGCAAAAAAGTTTAATAAACCGGTTTCATTGATGGTTCATGATGCAGACCAGCAAAATTTATTTGCGTCTAAAGGGGTACGTACATTTATTCATTCCGTGGATACCCACAAACTCTCTATATACTTTAAAAATATTTTAAATCAATCATTATAAAAGAGTGAAAAAGGTTTCTACTATCGTTAGTGATTTTTTCGAACAAAAAGGTATAAAGCATGTGTTTCTTTTATCTGGTGGTATGATGATGCATTTGCTCGACTCTATTAGTAAGGCAAAACAAATACGTTACATTTGTACGCATCATGAACAGGCGGCTGGTATGGCCGCAGAAGCATATGCCCGAATTACTGGCGAGGTAAGTTTATGCTATGCCACCAGTGGCCCAGGTGCAACTAACTTAATTACAGCCATCACGGGAGCTTGGCTTGATTCATCTCCGGTAGTTTTTATTACCGGCCAAAGTAGAACTCAGTTAACCGTTCGAGGTTTGGGCATTAACAACTTAAGAATGGTTGGAAATTTTGAAGTGGATATTGTTTCTATGGTTAAGCCCATAACAAAATATGCGGCTGTTCTAGATAATGCTGACGCTGTTTTGTATGAATTAGAAAAGTCTTTTTATCTGGCAAAAGAAGGTAGACCGGGACCAGTACTCTTAGATATTCCGTTGGATATACAAGGATCAATGGTAAATGAATTAGCACTTACAACTTTTGAAATACCGGATAAAAAAATCTATTTTGTAGAGCCAAATTTTTATCCCCTCGTGATAGAAAAACTAAAGTTGGCAAAACGACCCTTGATTATCGGTGGAAATGGAATTCGTATTGCAGGGTTAGTAGATGAATTTAGACGATTGGTATCTGCATTACAAATACCAGTAGTAACTACGCAACTTGCAAATGATCTTTTGCCCTACAATCATGAGCAATATATAGGTAAACTGGGTCTCCGAGGTGACCGCGCCGGAAATTTCGCTGTACAAACTGCAGATGTAATTATCAGTATCGGAAGCAGTTTGCACGTAACAAGCACAGGTTATGAATTTGAGCATTTTGCCCCTGATGCTTTTAAAATTGTAATTGATCTTGATAAAGCAGTTTTACAAAAGAATCTTCCAGTAAGTAATCTTCAAATTAATGTAGATGTTGCTACTTTTTTTGATAATGTACTCAAGAATTTAAGTGCAACAGATTTACAAATTTCAACAGGTTGGACTAAGCGGTTAGAAAAAATTAAAGTTAACTATCAGGTAATAAAGGAAGGACATTTATTTTCAAATAATCAGCTTAACACATACACAATAATAGATACGCTCAGTGACATGTTGAAGGGCAATGAAATAATCGTTACGGATGCCGGTTCTTTATACTATATAGTTGGACAAGCATTTAAGTTAAAGTTAGAGCAACGTGTTATCGTTTCTGGCGCATTAGGGGCAATGGGATATGCTTTACCAGCTGCCATAGGTTGTGCATTTGCTCAACCCGATAAGCAGGTGATATGTATAACTGGTGATGGCTCAATGCAAACTAATATTCAGGAATTGCAAACTTTAGCTCACTACCAACTAAATTGTAAGGTGATTGTATTGAATAATAAAGGGTATGCTTCAATTAGAAACAGTCAATCTGCTTTTCAGAACGGCCATGTTGCTGCATCCAGTGAAAGCACTGGTGTTACTTTTCCCGATTGGGAAAGGGTGGCCAGTTCTTACAAACTCAAATTCAGGAAGGTGGATTCGCCCTCAGGCTTAGAGAAGTTTCTAGTTGACCTTTTATTTGAAAAAGGACCAGTATTTGTCGAAATCGTCATCCCTGAAAACGTAATTATGCTTCCAAGTGTTACTTCAAAAAAATTAGATAATGGGAGCTTTCAATCTAACAGATTGGAAGATATGTCGCCGATTATAGTTGGCGATGATCTTCTTGATATTTCAATAAAGGATTACTAATTGCAATTTATATTCCATGAAAGGTAAGTTTATTTTTATTTGTAATTGAGCAGTATGCAAAAATTAAAAGTAGCCATTTTGGGTAGTGGTAATATTGGTACAGACTTGCTTATAAAAGTGCAGCGCTCAAAATATTTAACCTGTTCATTATTCATTGGTCGTAATCTTTCTTCTCCTGGGATGGCAAAGGCAATCACTATGGGAGTAAAGGTTTCTGATGAAAGTATTCAGGCAATTGAAAAAGACCCTACTTGTTGTGACCTGGTATTTGATGCCACTTCTGCTAAAGACGCTGCAAATCACTGGAAAATTTTAGAGAATTTGGGAAAAATTGTGGTTGACATGACCCCGGCAAAGTTGGGCGGACTATGTATTCCCTCTGTTAACCTGGAAGAATCTACTTTATTACGAAATGTGAATATGATTACCTGTGGAGGTCAGGCTTCTATACCTATCGCATACCTGATTGGTAAAACTCATCCTGAAATTGATTATATCGAAGTTGTTTCCAGTATTGCATCCCGAAGTGCAGGCCCAGCAACTCGCTTGAACTTGGATGAATATGTGGAAACCACCGAACTGGGTGTTCAAATTTTTTCGGGTGCAAAAAAAACCAAGGCAATTCTCAATTTGAATCCTGCCCAGCCTTGCATTGATATGCAAACAACCATCTTTGCCAAAGTACAAAATCCAAACATCGAGGCACTTAAAATAGAGGTGGCCAAAATGATTGATTCAATCAAAAAGTATGTTCCAGGGTATGAATTAATCGTTGGTCCGATATATGAAAATGGAAGAATTGTTGTGATGATTAAAGTACAGGGGTTAGGTGATTATCTCCCACGATATGCGGGGAATCTTGATATTATCAATTGCGCTGCCATTGCTGTTGCAGAGGAATATGCAAAAAAACAGATTCCGGTGAGGGCTTAAAGTGATCAATTATGAAAAAAGTATTAATCAGCGATCCAACCCTGCGGGACGGTAATCATGCAGTGGCACATCAATTAACGGCTAAGCAAATTGCCATTTATGCAGATGCTGCAAATAAAGCAGGTGTTCCGATTGTAGAAGTAGGGCATGGAAATGGATTGGGTGCATCTTCCTTACAAGTTGGAGAAAGCCTAATTGATGACGTTACTATGATTGAAACGGCCCGAAAGCATTTAAGCACCAGTAAATTGGGTATCCATGTAATTCCCGGTTTTGCTACCATAAAGCGTGATTTGCAAAGAGCCATCGATATGGGTGTAGATGTGGTTAGGGTTGCATCACATTGTACAGAGGCAGATATTACCCAACGACATATCGGTTATACTCGCGAAAAAGGAAAAGAAGCATATGGCGTATTGATGATGAGTCATATGGAACCAGCCTACCTATTGGTTGAAGAAGCCCAAAAAATGGAGCAGTATGGTGCAGAAGGAATCATTATAATGGATTCAGCGGGTGCCTATCTGCCATCTGATGTAGAAGAAAAAATTACTGCTCTGGTGGAAGCACTTAAAGTACCTGTTGGATTTCATGCTCATAATAACCTCGGTTTGGCAATTGCTAATTCGATCACAGCCCTGCAAGCGGGCGCTAAAATTTTAGATGGAACCGCCAGGGGTTTTGGGGCCGGTGCTGGAAACGCCCAATTGGAAGTATTAATTGCCGTTCTTGAGAAAATGGGTTACGAAACCGGCATTAACTTATATAAAATTTTAGATGCATCGGATATTGCCGAAAAAGAAGTGATGCCCCTTATTCCGGTAATCAAATCTGAAAGTATTGTGAGTGGATTGGCAGGAGTTTTCTCAGGCTTTTCGAAACATGTATCCAGAATATCAAAAGAGTATAATGTTGATCAAAGAGATGTTTATTATGAATTGGGTAAACGAAAAGTAGTTGGTGGTCAGGAGGATATTATCATCGAAGTTGTTTTAGACCTAGTAAAAAATAAAAAATAATGAATCAATCAATGATAAATTTGGTAAGCGAGGATTGTAAAAAATCCTGTGCCGAGGCTAGTTCATTTGAAATATTGAATCATCAAACCATCTTAGTAACAGGCGGTACCGGATTTATGGGAAAGTGGATTGCTGAAATGGTCTGTTATATCAACAGTACCTATCTCTTTCAAATAAAATTGATTTTATTGGGAAGAGATATCGAAAAATTTAAAAAAGAAGTTCCCCATCTAGCAAAAAAATCATTCATTCATTTAGTAGAACAAGATGTAAGAAACCTCCATGATTTGCCTGAAGAAATTGGTTGGGTAATTCATGCTGCCGGCACACCTGATAATCGAGAGCATGCTTCCCAGCCACTCAGAACTATTGAAACAATTTATAAAGGTACCCATGCGATACTAGATGCCTGCTTTCGATTACCCAACCTTCAAAAACTTGTTCATATTAGTTCACATACTGTTTATGGAAATGTTGAAAGCCATTCGCTCATAAAAGAATCGGAAGTAGGCAAAGTTGAATGTAATACGGTAAATAGTGCCTATGCTGAATCTAAGAGAATGGCAGAGACTTTATGCGCTATTTATAGAAATCAACAGCATTTACCTATCACCATTGTTCGGCCATTTGCTTTTATTGGCCCTTATCAAAGTTTAGATAAACCCTGGGCTATTAATAATTTTATGCGCGATGCTTTATTAGGTGGGCCCATTCGAATTTTAGGCAATGGGGCTACCATCCGCAGTTATTTGTATGGCAGTGATATGGCTTTTTGGCTCTTGAAAGTATTGGTTAAAGGAAAATCAGGAAATACCTACAATATCGGAAGTGGTGAAAGTATATCGCTAAATGATCTGGCGCAAAAAATCACTGAATTAATTGATAAGAAAATATCCATTATTTCTAAATCTGCAAAAGAAAGCTATCCCGATTTCACCATGGCAGTACCCGATACTTCAAAAGTAATGAAGGATACAGATGTTAAAGAATTGTTTGATTTGAGCTCGGCTTTACAAAGAACAATTAACTGGAATCAATTGTTAGAAAAAGGAGATTAGGGAGTTTAAATTTTTAATTAAAGAAGTAGCAATGAATCTGAAGAATATCAGCACTGCATTAAGTAATGATTTGGGCGAAATAATTAAGGGAAAAATAAATCGAGCAATTATACCAGGTGAGAGTTATATACCCGTAACCGGAAAAGTACTTACTGAGGAAGATATTTTATATGGAATTGAAGCCGTTTTAGATGGATGGCTAACGGCAGGTCGTTTTGCGGAGGAATTTGAAAGAGAAATAGCCAGATACCTTGGTTCGAGATTTTCTTTGTTGGTAAATTCAGGATCCTCCGCCAATTTACTTGCTTTTTATACACTCACCTCTCCTAAATTGGGCGAAAGAGCTATTCAACCCGGAGACGAAATTATTACCGTAGCTGCAGGTTTTCCCACTACCATCAATCCAATGATTCAGTTTGGATGTATACCTGTGTTATTAGATATTGATATACCTACTTACAATATAAAGGCAGAAGAAATTGAAGCCGCCATTACGCCTAAAACCAAAGCTATCATGATTGCCCATACATTGGGTAACCCATTTAACCTGGATATCGTTGTGGCCATTGCCAAAAAGTATAATCTTTGGTTGATTGAAGACGATTGTGATTCATTAGGCGCTACTTATCGGGATAAAAAAACCGGAACCTTTGGAGATTTGTCTACACTATCATTTTACCCTGCTCATCATATTACCATGGGGGAGGGAGGAGCTGTATTGATTAATAATGCCAGTTTAAAAAAAATCTCCGAAAGCTTCAGAGACTGGGGCCGCGATTGTTGGTGTGCCCCTGGAAAAGACAATACCTGCGGAGAAAGATTTTGTCAAAAGCTAGGTGATTTACCAGAAGGCTACGACCATAAATATACTTATTCTCATATTGGCTTCAATTTAAAGGCAACCGATATGCAGGCAGCAATTGGGCTCAGTCAATTAAAAAAAGCAGATCAATTTATTGCCAAGCGAAGAGAAAATCACCAAATTTTGTTTCAACTATTTAAACAATTGGAAGAATATTTTATTCTACCAAAACCAACTAATCATTCTAATCCAAGTTGGTTTGGGTTTTTATTAACCATACGGGATTCAAAAAAAATCAATAGAAATAAATTAGTTGAATATCTGGAGTCTAAAAAAATTGGAACGCGGCTATTATTCGGAGGAAATCTTACAAAGCAACCCGCGTATAAAAATACAAGCTATCGAATACATACTACGCTTACTAATACCGACAAAGTAATGAATGATTCATTCTGGTTAGGCGTTTGGCCAGGGTTAAGTGAAAATCATTTTGACTATATTTATAACGTTGTTAAGGCGTATGTACTAAACGAATATACAGGGTAGGAAATAGCTTTTCTTTTTATTGTTTTGCTTATCTAAGCTACCATTTCGATAATACGAATAAATTTTTATGATTGGATTACTACTACCTATTGGGCTAGAATTATCTATAAATCTTTCTAGAAATAGTTGCAATTATACTATATATAAATAATGTGAGAACGTACATCAATGAGTATAAAAAATGATAGTTTGAAGATTTTAATTACAGGATTTGCAGGTTTTATTGGTTTTCATTTGACTAAAAAATTAATCAATGAAGGTCATACTGTTTATGGGATCGATAATTTTAATGATTACTACGAAGTTTCTTTAAAATATGCACGATTGTTAGAATTGGGTATTGAAAGAACAGATTTTAAATATGGAGAGTTGTTTGCATCTAAAAAATTTACCGAACTTACTTGTTTATATGGAGATATTTCTAGCTCAGAAGAAATTAATCGTTTATTTATATTAGCTAAACCTGATGTTATCTGCCATCTAGCTGCCCAAGCTGGCGTTAGATACTCTCTCGAAAATCCTCGTGCTTATGCAGAAACAAATTTGATGGGTTTTTTCAATGTTTTGGATGCTGCACGTGAATCAGGTGTAAAGCATTTTATTTATGCTAGCTCTTCCAGTGTTTATGGTTTAAATGAGAAATTCCCCCTTGAAGAATCTGATTCTGTAGATCATCCTGTTTCTTTGTATGCAGCTACCAAACGGTCAAACGAATTAATGGCGCATGCTTATAGTCATTTATATAATATACCTACAACCGGCTTACGCTTCTTTACGGTGTACGGTCCATGGGGCAGACCGGATATGGCTTTGATTAAATTTACTAAAGCAATTTATGAGGGTTCTGTGATTTCTTTGTATAATGAAGGAAATATGATGCGGGATTTCACTTATATTGCCGATGTGATAGCTGCTTTGTATGCAATTATTACTAAACCTTTTCAGCAGGATGGCCATGCCAAAAGGTCAGCTACTTCTCCTGATACTTCTTCTGCACCTTTTGAAATTTTGAATATTGGAAATGCTGCTCCAGTAAAAATGTTAGATTATATCAATGCTTTAGAGGAAGCGATTGGCAAAAAAGCCAAGATTCAACTATTGCCAAATGAACTTTGCGAGTTAACTACAACTTGGGCTGATTCTTCAAAATTAGCTAAAAGATATCAGGTAGTACCCGGAACCCCACTCGAAGTGGGCATTAAGCATTTTGTAGAGTGGTATAAAAGTTATTATAGAATTGATTAAGCGGTTCAACTTTTTTAAACCTGTTATTCTTGTAAGATTATATGGAGGATTGGGTAATCAGTTATTTACCTATGCAGCCGCCAGGCGGTTAGCTACTTATAACAATTGTCCACTATATATTGATCACCAGTCTGGCTTCATTAGGGACCATGTTTATAAGCGAAAGTATCAACTTGATTTCTTTGAAATAGAGGCTTCCAAGTCGAAATGGGGATCCCGAATAGGTGTAGTAATTGCTTATTTGACATTCTTTATAGATGGAATAAATAAAAAGAGTCCATTTGATAGGAGGAGAATTATCCAGCAAGATATTTTAACTTTTGATCCTCGGTTACTTTTTTTAAAGATAAATAAACCTGTAATTTTTGAAGGTTTTTGGCAAAGCGAGCTTTATTTCAATGATATTGAGACTGAGATACGAAAAGAATTTGTATTTAAACCGGAATATGTAAATTCCACACTTTCTGAGTTACCCTCTATAAACTTTGATATAGCTGTTGCTATCCATATTAGGCATTTTAAGGATCTAAAGCACCCTAATCAGGGAAATGTACAGGATGAATATTATGTAAGAGCAATTCAATATTACAAACAAAAGATACCCAATGCGCAATTTTATTTGTTTTCTGATGATCCCGAAAGTGCTTTGCTAAGATTTTTTAAAAACGATGAATCTTGTTTTCTTGTATCAAATTTGTTACCAAATACTAATGAAATTAAAGAGCTTTTTCTAATGTCAAGATTTCGTTATTTTATCATTGCTAATAGTACATTTAGTTGGTGGGGTGCATGGTTAGGCGAACAGAAAGGTAAAATAGTGATTGCGCCTGGGGAGTTGATTGATTCCGGAGAAGGTTATTGGGGCTTTGAAGGTTTGATACCACAGAATTGGATTTGTTTATAGATTAAACTTTACATCTATTGTTACTTACTAATTATTTATGTGCGGGATTGTAGGAGCCATTTCACTTAATTCTACCTTAGATAGAAGCGAATTACGAAATGCTGCCAATGCAATCAGGCACCGTGGTCCCGATTTTCAGGGAGAGTGGTGGTCGGATGATGGACGGATTGGCCTCGCTCATCAGCGATTATCAATCATTGATTTGGATTCATCTGCTAATCAGCCGATGTTGAATTCTGATAAGTCAGCAATTATTATATTTAATGGGGAAATCTATAATTTTAAATTACTAAAATCTGAATTAAGTAAAGCTGGATTTAGTTTTAGCACCCAAAGTGACACCGAAGTACTTTTGACCGCCTATAAATATTGGGGCAAGGATTGTGTAAATCATTTGGAAGGTATGTTTGCATTTGCCATTTTAGATTTTACAAACCAAGAACTCTTTTTGGCCAGAGATCCAGCAGGTGAAAAGCCACTTTATATTTATAAAACGAATAATCAATTGTTATTCGCTTCTGAAATTAAGGCCCTATTTCAATTTTCATTTTTTAATAAGCAAATTAATTTTGAATCCCTACAATATGCTTTAATGTATGGCTATGTTCCTTCCGGAAGTTCTATTTTCTTAAATCTTTTTAAACTTTTTCCCGGTGAAACTGCGATTTATAGTCTTTTAAGTGGACAATTGGTGAGGGAAAACTTTTGGAAAATGGATGGGGTTTCTAAAAGTAGGCCTAAAAACGACGAAGAATGGATGAATGAATGTGAGTCTTTATTATCTGATTCTATTCAGCAGCAATTATTTGCAGATGTGCCTGTAGGTATTTTATTGAGTGGAGGAGTTGATTCCAGTTTACTAACTGCTATTGCTGCTAAATTTCATACTAATTTAAAAACATTTACGGTAACATTTAAGGGACAAGGCAAATTTGATGAATCAGGATTTGCGCGTTTGATTTCAGATACTTTTTGTACCCAACATCACGAAATAGAGGCGGAAGAAATTAATCCTGAAGTTCTCCCACTAATTGCGGCTCAACTTGATGAGCCGATGTTTGATTCCTCTGCAATCCCTTCTTATTATGTTTCCAAAGCAATTCGTTCTTACTGTTCGGTTGCTCTTGGTGGCGACGGTGCTGATGAAGTTTTTGGTGGTTATTCATCTTATGTAGCAGCATTGAAATACAGTCGATTTGCTGATTTTTTACCTATTTCAGCTACTAAAGCAATTTCAAATTATTTTTTTAATGCTTTGCCCGAAGGGTATAAAGGAAAAAATATACTTAGTTATCTTTCTGCTGACTATAAGCATTCCATTCCTGTTCAGCCAGCTTATTTTATGCCAACTACAATTTCTCAAATTATCGGCAATCGATCTTCCAATTTATTGAATGGCTATGCGTTGCGTGCCTCCCAAATTTTTAAGGGGGATGATTTGTTAAAAAGGTGTATGCGTATGGATTTTGAGCAATATTTACCAGAAGATATATTGGTTAAAATGGACAGAATGAGTATGTTAAACTCATTAGAGGTGCGAAGTCCATTTCTGAGTAAAAAAATACTTAATTTCTCTCAGACTCTACCTAATAATCTAAAAGCTGATACTCAATCTAGTAAAATCATATTAAGAATGTTAGCAAAAAAAATCTTGCCCCCTCAATTTGATTTGAAGCGTAAACAAGGATTCAGTATCCCCTTAAAAAAATGGTTGCATCAACCGGAATGGAATAATTATTTTAAAGAAATTCTATTGGATAGTAGCTGTTCTTTTAACAAGAATCTAGTTTCTAAACTTTTTACTGATCATGAAGCTGGGCGTTCGAATAATGAGCGCTTATATGCATTGGTTATGCTTGAGTTGTGGAGAAACCATTATTCGATATCTTTAAACTAAGGGTAGATAGTAGAATCTCAATTATGCAAAAAAATATTTTATTAGTGGGTGATTGGCATTCAAATATCCACGAACAACCCTTTGCAGATGGTTTAACGAAGGCTGGTTTGGTTGTTACTTCATTTAAATGGTACTTTTATTTTCAACAATTCTCAGAAAAAGGAAGGATAGCGGATATGTTTTCTAGGTTGCAGAATAAATATATGCTAGGATTTTTGGTGGAGAGGTTAAATAAAGATTTAGTGGGGCAGGTTAATAGAGATAAGCCTGATATTTTATTTGTATATCGGGGTAGTCATATTTATCCTAAAACTTTACAATCTATTCGGGATGCAAATCCGGATATATTTATTATAGGATATAACAACGATGACCCTTTTTCTGCTTTATATCCTAAATGGAAATGGCGCCACTTTAATGATTCAATTCCTTGCTATGATTTATTATTGGCGTATCGATTTTCTAATTTGAGTCAATTTATACAGAGAGGGGCCAAAAAAGTTGATATGCTTCGTTCTTGGTTTTTACCAGCTATTCATAAGAAAATGGCGCCTGAAACAATAACTAATAAATCGTACTCATGTGATGTAATATTTATTGGACATTATGAACCCGATGGCAGAATGGAAATGCTAGATGCTTTAGCAGCTAAACAGATTTCAGTTAAGATTTTCGGACCATCTGGTCCCACAAGTAAGTCAGGATGGGATGAAGCCATTGCAAATTCCATTAATCTTTCCACATTATCTGTGTCATATTTAAGGGGAAACGAATATGTGCAGGCAATTAATTCGGCTAAAATAGCGCTATGCTTTTTGTCTAAATTGAATAATGACACTTACACAAGAAGATGTTTTGAAATTCCCGCTTGCGGCACTGCTTTGTTTTCTGAATGGTCAGCTGATTTAGAAACGCTTTTTCAGGATGGGAAGAACGCAATTTTATTTAAGAATCAAGATGAGTTGATTGCTAAAGTTACTCATTATTTGAACCATCCAGATCAGTTGTCCATTCTTGCTGAAAACGGACGATTATTGATGACTGAACAGGGCCATGATGTTTATTCCCGTACATCCTGGTTGGTGAATAAGTATAGTTTACTAACAGACCCGGGTACAGTTAATCCAAACTACAATTAGTTTATTCTGAATTAATGCTTTTATCCATTTGCATACCTAGTTATAATCGTCCGGAAAGTCTCTTACGATTATTACAGTCAGTGGATGCTCCTTCTGATAAAATTGAAATTGTAATTGCAGAAGACCACGCTCCCCGTAGAGCAGAGGTATGCAATCAGGTGAATTTGTTTAAGGAGTCAAGTGTTTACCAGGTAGTTTATCATGAAAATGAAAAAAATCTGGGGTATGATGCTAATCTTCGTTCTTTACTCAGTTTGGCAAAAGGTGATTTTGTACTTTTCATGGGGGATGATGATGCATTCAAGCCTGCAGCCTTAGCTAAGTTTATTCAATTTTTAGAAGAAAATAGTACTTATAATTATATACTCAGATCTTACGAAATTGAGCATGCCGATAAAAAGGTAGAAATTTTTAAATATTTTCCACAAACCACTGTATTAAAAGCAGGAATTGAATCGGCTTGTTTCCTATTTAAAAGATCGGTTTCCATTGCCGGATTCAACATTAATAGAAGAAGGGCATTAGAATTGTCTACTTCTCAATTTGATGGAACCCTCCTTTATCAGCTGCATCTGGTAATAAATATTGCTTATTTAGATGATACTATTTTTTGCGATATTCCGGTAGCCAGGGTAACCCAATCATTCCGCGATAATAATGTGTCATTTGGTACATCAGCAAATGAAACGAAATTTACTCCTGGTAAAATTTCTCAAGAAAATTCCATACGTTTTACCGAAGGGTTTTTTGAGATATCGGATGATTTTGATAAAAAGCAAGGAACAAATCTTACTGCACTTATTAAGAAGGATTTATCTAAATATTCTTATCCGATTTTATCCATTCAAAGAAAAAACGGATTCTCTAATTTTTTCCAGTATATACTTAAGCTGGCAAAGCGAACCGGAATCAATCAAAGTTGGCATTATTATTTTTACAGTTTTTGCTTACTTTTTTTAGGAGAAAAAATTTGTGATAAGGGAATTATTTTTATCAAGAAAAAATTGGGTTACACCCCACAATTTTAATCTGAAGTACTCATTTTGAAAATACTTGGCATTGATGCGGTAAATATTAGAGACGGAGGAGGATTAACTCACTTAAGAGAAATTCTTTCGCATACGGATGAGTCTACTTTATTATTCAATCAGGTTATAGTATGGGGTAATGATACTTGTTTAAAGGCATTGCCAAATAAACCCTGGCTGAAAAAAATAAATCCTTTTCCTGAAAAAGCTAATGGACTAAAAAGAACCCTTTGGCAAATTTTTTCTTTGGGAACCGCTGCAAAAAAAATGCAATGCTCGTTATTATTTATTGCTGGGGGTAGTACCTTAACTCGTTTTAGGCCATATGTTACTATTTGCCATAATATGCTCCCCTTTACAGAAGCTGCTTTACAGCAATATGGGAATGGACTTAGAAAGTATAAATTTTTATTGTTACGAAAGGTTCAACTTAATACCTTTCAAAGGGCAAAGGGGGTTATTTTTTTGAGTTACTGGGCCATGGAACAATTGCAGCCATTAATTGCTAAGCCTCAATTAAAGTATGCCGTTATCCCACATGGTATTAATCCTGCTTTTAGAATCACCAATCGATTGCATAGGAATATAGCAGATTGTAGCAAGGCACAGCCCTTTTCTATTTTGTATGTTTCCAGGATTGAGCCATACAAAAATCAATTAACCATCATTGATACAGTTGCGGCAATCCGAAAAGATACCGGATGGCCTATTCGGTTAGTGCTTGCCGGTTTAGCCAGTGATACGAAATATTATGCGTACATGCAGCAAAAAATTCAATCAGTAGATGCTACCTCAGATTGGATAGCGTATCAAGGTGCGGTTCCCTATGAAGACTTAAACGAATTGTATGCCCAAGCCGATATGGCCGTTTTCGCCTCCACCTGTGAAAATATGCCGATCATCTTATTAGAAAAGATGGCTGCCGGTTTGCCGATTGTTTGTACCAATAACCCTCCGATGCCTGATTTTTTAAAAGACGCAGGTTTGTATGCTTCAATCGATGAACCAACTGCTTTTCAATCAACGATGAATCAATTAATTGAAAATAGAGAATTGCGGGTAAGTTTGTCTGGGAAGGCTTCGGAGTATGCAGCCAATTATCAATGGAGTAAAGCTGCAACTGATACTTTTCAATTTTTATACAGTTGTCAATAATTAATTTATGAAACTATCTGCTACCAAAGGGGCTACTTTATTAATTACCGGCGGTACCGGTTCATTCGGGCATGCGGTTTTAGATAAATTTTTACCTACGGATTACTTTGCTGAAATACGCATTTTTAGCAGGGATGAAAAGAAGCAGGATGACATGCGCAATCGCTATGCAGATAATAGAATTAAATTTTATATTGGCGATGTTCGAGATCAGTTTTCAGTAGATACCGCAATACAGGGAGTTGATTATGTTTTTCATGCCGCCGCATTAAAGCAGGTTCCCTCCTGTGAATTCTTCCCCATTGAAGCAACTCGCACCAATGTATTGGGTACTCAACATGTGATTAATGCAGCTATTCAACATAAAGTAAAAAAACTCATTTGTTTAAGTACTGATAAAGCTGCATATCCCATTAACGCAATGGGCATCACAAAGGCACTCATGGAAAAAGTGGCCATTGCAGCTTCTCGAAATACACAGGATACTGTTATTTGCATAACCCGATATGGAAATGTTATGGGTTCGAGAGGATCCGTAATTCCTCTTTTTATAGATCAGATTCGGCAGCATCAACCTATCACAATCACCGATCCGAATATGACGCGTTTTCTTATGTCGTTAGAGGAGGCTGTTGAGCTTGTTTTGTTTGCATTTGATCACGCACGGCCTGGTGATTTATTCGTTCATAAAGCACCTGCTTGTACCATTGAAACATTAGCAAAAGCCGTTTGCTCTATCATGCAAACATCCTATGCCCCTGTATTAATCGGTACTCGCCATGGTGAAAAATTATACGAGACACTCTGTACCCGCGAGGAAATGGTAAAAGCAAAGGATATGGGCGATTTTTATTGTATCCCCGCTGATAATCGAGATTTAAATTACCGACAATATTTTCAAGAAGGGCAGGATTTGGGAGCGCAAGGTGATTACACGTCGCTCAATACCCGGCAATTATCAGTTGAATCTGTAAAGGAGATTTTGTTGCAATTACCATTTGTTCGTGAAGTTATATAAAGGGTGTAAAAATTTACAGAAGCTATGTTAACTATTGGTATTACGGGCAGCAAAGGTTTTATTGGAAATCATTTATATAATACCCTGTCTCTGCAACCCGATAAATATCGGTTAGTTGAAATAAATCGAAGTGAATGGGAGCATGATAGCGTTTTATATGAAAAAGTAAACGCCTGCGATGTGATTTTTCATTTGGCAGGAATAAATCGCCATCCCGACTCTGACTATATTTTTCAAGAAAACATTCGACTTACACAAGGGTTGGTTGATGTGCTTAATCGGGTAACACATCCCATAAAGGTTGTATTTTCCTCCTCCTCACAGGAAGCAACAGAATCAATTTATGGAAAAGCGAAGAAAATTTGTCGGGAATTACTCGAAAATTGGGCAAATCAATCTGGTAATCTATTTTTCGGATTATTAATACCCAATGTTTTTGGTCCTTTTGGAAAGCCTTTTTATAATTCCTTTATTGCCACTTTTTGTTATCAGTTGAATCAGGGAGAAGCACCGTCCATAATTACGGATAGTGATGTTTCTTTGATTTATGTTGCTGATTTAGTAAAACAGATGGAGCAATTACTTCCTCTGGAAGTATCACAAGTGAGTTTTTCTATACAACCAACTACACTGGTGAGCGTTTCATCAGTACTAGCTCAATTGCATAATTTCAAAAACCAATATGTAGAAAAAGGCATTATTCCGGAATTGCCCAATCTTTTTTCTATTCAGTTGTTTAATACTTTTCGAAGTTATATGAATTACGGAGCCAGCTTTCCCAAATCATATACCTGCCATACCGATAATCGCGGATCATTTGTAGAGTTGGTGAGATTGGGAATGGGAGGACAAGTTTCATTTTCAACCACCTTACCTGGCATTACCCGTGGGAATCATTTCCACACCAGAAAAATTGAGCGTTTTTCGGTTATAAAAGGGAAAGCCAAAATGGAACTACGGAAGTATGGTAGTTCCGAGGTAGCTACCTTCTATTTGGATGGTGAGCAACCAGCTTATGTAGATATTCCGGTTTGGTATTATCATAATATAACTAATATTGGAGAAGATACACTCTACACTATTTTTTGGATCAGTGAGCAATTTAATCCGGAAGATGCGGATACCTATTTTGAATAAGCTAACCTATTTGTATGAAAAAAATTAAGGTAGTAACCATTGTGGGTACACGCCCTGAGATTATCAGACTCTCCAGGGTGATTGATGCTTTCAATCAGTCAGAAGTATTTGAGCATATATTAATCCATACAGGACAGAATTATGATTATGAGCTGAATGAAATCTTTTTTAAAGAACTGGGATTACGCAAGCCCGATTATTATTTAGATGCAGCCGGTAAAACTGCTGTGGAAACCATTGGTAAAACCTTGATAGCAGTTGAACCTATTTTACTTGAATTGCAGCCATCGGCTGTTTTAATTTTAGGAGATACCAACAGTGCATTGTCTGCTATTGTTGCGCGAAAACATGGAATACCTATTTTCCATATGGAAGCGGGTAATCGGTGCTTTGATATTCGGGTACCGGAAGAATCGAACCGAAAATTGGTTGATCATATTGCCGATATCAATTTAGTGTATAGTGATATCGCAAGAGAATATTTGCTAAAGGAAGGTATGGCTGCAGACCGGATAATAAAAACCGGTTCGCCCATGTATGAAGTTTTACACCATTACTTACCCCAG
>JAPLEI010000005.1:65098-67425 GCA_026391195.1 Bacteroidota bacterium
AGCGCCAGAGCATTATTTTGTTGTCTCTGCTCACAGGGAAGAGAATGTAAATCACCCGGTACGATTGAAACAATTGATAGAAAGTTTGCAAACAATAGCCGAAACTTTTCAATTGCCGGTTATCATGAGTACACATCCTCGTACGGCAAAATTATTGGAAGCCCAGGACATTCAATTGCATCCATTGATTCAAACGCTTAAGCCATTGGGCTTTCCGGACTATGTGAAATTACAGGTGAATGCTAAAGCGGTGCTTTCCGATAGCGGAACAATTTCCGAGGAGTCATCCATATTGAATTTTCCGGCATTGAATATCCGAGAAGCACATGAGCGTCCCGAGGCAATGGAAGAGGGTTCTGTAATAATGAGTGGACTAGATTCAACACGTATTTTACAAGGGTTACAATTATTGGAATCACAAGTTCGGGGTACTGATAGAAACTTTCATTTGGTGAGTGATTATTCAATGCCGAATGTTTCACAAAAAGTGCTGCGGATCATTCTTTCTTATATAGATTATGTTAATCGGTTAAATAACAAAGGAATTTAGTTTACCGCCATGCGAATTTTAATTGTTACCCAATATTTCTGGCCCGAAAATTTTCGGATAAATGATTTGGCAGTTGGGCTGCAGGAAAAAGGCCATACGGTAACTGTTTTAACCAGCTTGCCTAATTATCCGGAAGGCAAATTTTATCCTGGATATTCTTTTTTTAGTAAGTCAAAAGAAAATTGGCATGGAATTGACATCATTCGTGCTCGACAATTTCCAAGGGGGAATGGTCATTCCTTTTTGTTATTACTGAATTATGTTTCATTTGTATTGTCTGCCTCTTGGAAAGCTTTTTGGCTTCCGAAGCAGTTCGATAAAGTTTTTGTTTTTCAATTGTCACCCATTTTTTTAGCTATTCCAGCTATTGTTGCAAAAAAGCGGCTGAAGCTACCTCTCTATCATAATGTGCAGGATTTATGGCCCGAGTCGCTGGCATCAACAAATAGGGGGAAAAATAAATGGCTATTAAATTGGGTGGGGAAAATATCAGATTATATTTATCATCAGGCGGATTTTTTGTGGACGCCTTCCCGGTCATTCCAAAACATATTAATTAAAAGAGGGGTGCCTGAAAATAGAATTGAATATCTACCCAATTCAACGGAGTCTTATTATAAATCTGTGGAAAAGGAAGAGCAATATGCCCATTTATTTACCGGGCAGTTTCATTTTATTTTAGCGGGTAATATTGGTGAAGCACAGGGTATTGAAATAATTCTTTCAGCTGCAGCCAATCTAAAAAATAAATATCCGGGATTGAAATGGATAATCGTTGGTGATGGCAGGATGCGTTCTTCTCTGATGGAGCTGGCCGCTTCTTTAGGATTGGAAGATGTTGTAAAATTTCCGGGTAGATTTCCGGCAACAGAAATCCCTGCACTAATTGCTTATGCAGATGCTACCCTACTTACATTAAAAAGAGATCCGCTCTTTGCAATCACAGTCCCTTCTCGTTTACAAACCTATATGGCATGCGGAAAGCCTATTCTGGCTTCTATAGACGGAGAAGCAGCTGAAATTATACAGGAAGCTGACTGTGGATTGGTATCTCCCGCAAATGATGTGGAGGCATTTATCAGTATTGTTGATCAGTTTTTACAGGCCGATACTTCCCAACAAGCTCAATGGGGCATAAATGCCAGTAGCTATTATGTGAGTAACTTTGAGCGAAATTATTTATTAGATAGATTGCATCAAAAATTATCAGAACCAATATGTTGAAACAAGATTGGATATATTTCATTTATGGAACCTTTCTGTATGCGGGATTTCTGTTTACCTATTTGCAATTGGCAGCTAAATTTCAATTGACGGATATCCCTACTGACAGGAGTTCACATAAATCAATCACTATTACCGGTGGCGGATTTATTTTTCCAATAGCTTTCTTTTTGCCTTTACTCATAACCGGTGACTTTATACATTATCGAGCAACTTTAACCGGGCTGCTGTTGATTTCATTGGTTAGTTTATCAGACGATTTAAAGTCCGTTCATCCTATAATACGAGTAACTGTTCAGGTGATTGCGGTAAGTTTATTACTTTGGCAAACTGGTGGCTTATTTAGAATGAAACCCTGGCAGGTGATACCAGGGTTTATATTGGTAGTAGGCATCATTAATTCTTATAATTTTATGGATGGCATTAATGGTATGAATGTTTTGTATTCTATTTCATTAATAGGTGTTTTATTTTTGGTGAGGATTTTTGAGGGTCGACTACTTCCAGATCCTACTGTATTTTATAGCTTATTATCTGCTCTGTTCGCTTTCTC
>JAPLEI010000084.1 GCA_026391195.1 Bacteroidota bacterium
TATCAGGCCTAACCGATCGGGGGACAACAATAAATAATCTAATGGTTAAAATTCAGTAAATTGCCATATGACAAGTATATCTAAATCTGTAGTAGCCGTTATTTTAGGTGGGGGAGCCGGCAGCCGCCTGTATCCATTAACCGCCAGCCGTTCAAAACCCGCTGTTCCCATAGCAGGAAAGTATCGTTTGGTTGATATTCCTATCAGCAATTGTATCAATAGCCATATCAACCGGATGTTTGTATTAACTCAGTTTAATTCTGCATCCCTCAACAAGCATATAAAAAATACCTATCACTTTAGCGCTTTCAGTACCGGCTTTGTAGATATCCTGGCAGCTGAGCAAACCCCCGATAATCCGGGCTGGTTTCAGGGAACCGCAGATGCAGTTCGTCAATCACTTCGGCATATTTCTAATTTAGAATTTGAGTATATCCTGATATTAAGTGGCGATCAGTTGTATCAGATGGACTTTAGCGATATGCTCAATAACCATGTTAAAAATGAGGCCGATATTTCTATTGCTACTATACCCGTAGATGAACGTGATGCCCCTGAATTTGGTATCCTTAAAAGCAATGAAGCTGGTATGATTACCTCATTTATTGAAAAACCCAAGAAAGAAATATTGCCCGACTGGGTAAGCGATACCGGCGCAGAAATGCAGCAAAAAGGAAAGCATTATCTCGCATCAATGGGCATCTATATTTTTAGTAAGCAGGTGCTCTATAAGTTACTGAATGAAGTACATCCTACCGCTACCGATTTTGGTAAGGAAATCATTCCCAATTCCATCGTGTCCTTTAAAGTGGCCAGCTATCAATATGAAGGCTACTGGACCGATATCGGAAATATCCATTCCTTCTTCGAAGCCAATCTTTCTCTTACGGATGATATTCCTCCCTTTAATCTATTTGATAATAACAAAACAGTATACAGTCGTGCCCGCATGTTGCCACCTGCAAAAATCAGTGGTACTACGCTGGAAAAAACGGTAATCGCAGAAGGCTCCATCATCAATGCCAGTCGCATCGAACAAAGTGTAGTAGGTATCCGCTCAAGAATTGGTCATGGTACCACCGTGGTAAATACCTATATCATGGGAAATGATTATTACGAAACCATTGAGGAAATGGAAGTGAATACGAAAAAGGGATTGCCCATGATTGGGATTGGAGAACGCTGTTATATCAAAGATGCCATTATCGACAAAAATTGCCGGATTGGTAATGACGTGCGCATCAATGGTGGCAAACACTTGGCAAATACCGACCATAGTCTGTATTCGGTAAAGGATGGCATTATCGTAGTGAAGAAAATGGCGGTTTTGCCGGATGGATTTGTAATTTAATCGGGCGAGCATTTCTGCTTTCTAAATAATCTTTAAATAATTGTTGCATGTCTACCGTTTATTCCGGAACCAAACAGCCACTTAGTTTTTGGCAGATTTGGAATATGTGTTTTGGGTTTTTTGGTATTCAGTTCGGATGGAGTTTGCAGATGAACAACATGAGTGCCATCTACGAATTTTTAGGAGCCAAACCCGAAGAAATTCCCGGACTCTGGTTAGCAGCTCCCATGACGGGCCTGCTGGTGCAACCGATTATCGGTTACCTGAGCGACCGTACCTGGCATCCCACGCTGGGTAGAAGGCGTCCATTCTTTTTGGTAGGCGCAATCCTGAGTTCGCTGGCTTTATTATTGATGCCCAATTCCAGCGCTGTGTGGATGGCTGCCGGAACCCTTTGGATTCTTGATTCCTGCATTAATATTACCATGGAGCCCTTTCGGGCATTTGTAGCCGATAACCTCGATGAGCAACAGCAATCTTACGGATATGCTATGCAGAGTATGTTTATTGGTGCTGCCTCTTTTATTGCCGGGTATTTGCCCGGGTTGCTGGTAAATTGGTTGGGAATATCCCGCGAAAAAGGAGCCGGAGGAATTCCCCTCAATATCATGTGGTCTTTTTATATTGGAGCAGCCGTGTTTCTGGGTGCGGTATTGTATACTGTTTTCAGAAGTAAAGAATATCCCCCATCCGATCCCGATTGGAAAGCCAAAGCAGCCGCCGAAACCGGTGGCGGATTTTTTAATGGGGCCAGTGAAATCCTACATTCCATTCGTAATATACCAGTGCCTATGCAGCGGTTGGCCATCGTACAATTTTTAACCTGGCCCGGACTTTTTTTAATGTGGTTCTATTATAGTACTGGTGTAGCGGCTGATATTTTTAAAGGAGATGTCATACAAAATAGTGTGCAATACACCAAAGGCCTGGAATTGGCCAATGAAACCTCTGCTATTTTAAACCTGGTAACTTTCGCCTTTTCTTTTACTATTCCATTTTGGGTAAAAAAGCTCGGCAAAAAGTTAACCCACACCGCCTGTTTATTGGTAGGAGGTTTTGGGTTGATTTCTGTTTCCTTTATTTCGCAACCCAATTTATTATTTATTTCTATGGGTATGGTAGGTATTGCCTGGGCCTCTATTTTGTCTATGCCTTATTCGTTATTATCAGGATGCATTCCTCCCGAGAAAACCGGAATCTATATGGGCATCTTTAATTTCTTTATTGTTTTGCCCGAAATCATTGCCTCCCTGTACTTCGGAAAAATAATGAAAAACTACCTGGGTAACGACCGTTTGCAGGCTGTAATGATAGGTGGCCTGTTACTTTGCACCGCAGGGATAGTTTGTGCCCTGATTGTAAAAGAAAATAAACCAGCTGTTATTCAATCCGAATTGATTGATTAACGTGTTGATGTTGATTACGCGTAAACCCTGAATCATCTGTTACTATGAGAAAAAAATTGCTTTCTGCATTGTTAGCTGCTGCCTGCTTATTTTCTGCGAATGCGCAGTCATTAGAAGCCTATCCCAGCCATTGGTTTACCAAAATGCAATGGAATAAAATACAGGTAATTGTTAGAAGTAAAACCGAACAACTGGCAGGGAAAAAGGTTAGTGTAAATTATCCCGGTGTTAAGTTGACGGGTGTAGATAGTTTTTCTAATAAGCGATACCTAGCCTTACAATTAACTATTGGCTCTTCTACAAATGCCGGCATTATTCCTATTCAATTCATCAATGCCGATGATACCCTCACCCTTCATTATGTAATCAAGCCTTCCCGTTCTGGACGGGGATCTCAATATGCGCAAGGTGTTCGATCAGCCGACCTAATTTATCTGCTAATGCCCGATCGGTTTAGTAATGGCGATCCGGCAAATGATGCGTTTAATAACATGCAGGATGCTACTGTAAACCGAAGCAATCCCCTCAATCGGCATGGAGGCGATATTCCCGGAGTAATCCGGCAATTAGATTACCTGAAAGATTTGGGAGTTACTACGGTTTGGATGACGCCGGTAAATGAAAATGATATGCCCCTAGAGAAGGAGTCGGCTGGTATGCTCAGCGGATATCATGGATACTGGTTTACCAATCAATACCAAATAGACCCACGTTTTGGCGGGAATGAAGCCTATAAAAAATTAGTAGAAACCGCCCATCAGAAAGGGATGAAAATTATTCAGGATGCTGTTTATAACCATGTGGGTATAGAGCATTGGATGTATAAGGATGCGCCGGCTCTGGATTGGATCAATCGCTGGCCCGGATACACAGGCAGCAATCATAAAGAAGAATTGTTGTTCGATCCCTATGCAAGCGAAAAAGATAAAAAACAATTGCTAGACGGATGGTTTGTTCCCCATCTGCCCGATGTAAACCAACGCAATCCTTATGTTGCTAATTACCTGATTCAATATGCCATTTGGGCAACCGAGGAGTTTGGCATAGACGGCTGGCGGGTTGATACCTACAAATATTGCGATGAACCATTTTTAAACAGAATCAACACGGCCCTATTGAAGGAGTATCCTTCTCTTACGATGTTTGGGGAAGCGTGGACCAATTCGGTTTCCGGTAATGCGTATTTTACCCGAAATCAAATGGGGGTTCCTTTTAAACACAATATGTTAGGGGGAGTTGATTTTCCTATGAATGGCGCCATACTTGAAGCTATCAATCAGCCCGAAGGTTGGACGCAGGGGATTAACCGACTGCACATGACGCAGGCACAGGACTTCTTATATGAGCAGCCCCTCAACAATTGTTTGTTTCTAGACAATCACGATACTGACCGCTTTTTTTCTATGATTGGTGAGGATATCAATAAGTTTAAGCTGGGCATTGGATTGTTACTTACCCTTCGGGGAATTCCTCAAATATATTATGGTACTGAAATTCTAATGAAGAATTTTAAAAATCCCAGCGATGCGATGGTACGCCTCGATTTTCCGGGAGGATTTGCCGGAGATGCAATGAATAAATTTACTGCCAACGGAAGAACAGCTGCCGAAAATGAAGCATTTAATTATGTGCGGCAATTAGCAGGCTATCGCAAAAAATCGCTGCCCTTACAAATTGGAAAAACAAAGCAATTTCTTCCAGTTAACGGCGTATATGTATTTACCCGTACCCATCAAAAGCAGTCGGTACTCTGTGTACTCAACCGCTCAAATGAAACCCGCGAAATTCCTTTTAAAGCCTATGAAGAATCGTTTACGGGCTTTACCAAAGCAGTGGATGTGTTAACCGGCGAAGTAGTAAGTCAGTCGCTGAAAGTAGGGGCGGGTCAATTTAAAATTTACGAACTGAAAGCGAAGTAATACTGGCATCAGCCGGGGGTAAGAGGAACATCTATTAAGGCACTAAAGAAAATGAAACCCATGGCAAAGCAATCCGATTCATCAGAAGTTAACAACGATACGAATTTGCCAAAAAAGAAAAATGTGCCACCTCCCCAGCGCTATGAGGAGGTACATTTTGTAGATACCCACCAACCGGTTTGGAATTATTCTTTGTTTACCGCAGAAGATATTGCGAATTTTCAAAAAGGTACCCACTATCGGTTATATGAGTTATTCGGTAATAAACAACGCACGGTAAATAACATAGCAGGAACCTACTTTGCCGTTTGGGCGCCCAATGCAACCTATGTTTCTGTGATCGGTTATTTTAATGCATGGGATACGCTTACTCACCCCTTAAAAGTTCGGTTAGATCATTCAGGTATTTGGGAAGGATTTATTCCAGGAATTTTGCAGGGCGAGGCTTACAAATATCATATTCACGGTTTTCAGGGGGTTCAGTTAGATAAGGGAGACCCCTTTGCCCATTACTGGGAAAAACGGCCTTATACGGCTTCTATCGTTTGGGATCCTCAATATAAATGGGGGGATGCCGAA
>JAPLEI010000165.1:0-2736 GCA_026391195.1 Bacteroidota bacterium
TTTCAACGGGTTTGTAAATCAGTCCCAATTTACCTCCAATACCGAATCCATTAGAAGTGAAGTTTTCTTTGTACTCAAAAAAGCTGAAGTTATTATTAGGGTTAGAAGTGCGATCGGATTCTTTGTAGAATAATTCTCGATAATAATAGATGATTGGAAGGTTTACGCTAAAACCTACATACAATTTATCCTGCACATTGCCGGCGGTACCGAATGCAATTTCATGATATCCACCGCGCGTAATCGCATCGTAAAGTTGATTAACCCCGGTAGAAATCGGTACCAGACTTTGGTAACCGGTTACCCGGTTGCCTGGACCACTGGTAGTATCAATTAAATAAGTTCGAAAAGCCAAGGAAGAACCGAAAATATAATTACTAAGGGCAGCAAAGGTATCTGCCCGATCGCGAACCAGTTCTTCTAGGTATTGCTCCGTGAAAGAACTGAAATTGTTATTACCCCGAAAGCTCTCGCGATTTTGATAATTAGCTAATTGGTTCACAGAAATGGCGAAGGCCGAGCTGGTATATTTGGAATAGCTGCTATTCTTACTGCTGCCCCAAACAACGCCAACAGTTCCATATTGAAAAGCATTTTTGTTTCCCGATGTATCGGTGCCCCTATAATTGAATCGATTATTATTGAGCGCGAATCCGGGAGTGATAACTACTTCTCGGGTTTTGAATAATCCGAGTCCTGCCGGATTAACATGGTTGGCCGTTATATCTCCTCCCAATGATCCCATCGCCCCACCAATGGCCATCATACGGGCAGTACCGTTTTGTGTAAACCAGGCAGTGCGAAGTGCATCCTCTGGATTTTGTGCCTGCGTAGTAGTTGCAGTAGCAAGTAAGAGCAGGAAAAATATATATTTACCTTTCATAATTAATTTGTTTCCAATGGGCAATAGTATAACACCTTCTATCAATAGGAAGTTAAATTGTTGATGCGAAAAGAATTAATCTGGCAATTAGTTGTTTCTGCCACCCCGTCCGCCACTGGCAGAAGATCCTGTACTTCCAAATCCACCACTGTTACCACCAGCTGATGAAGAAGTGGCAGGCATTGTTCCACCTGATGATGAATTACCTGGTGTATTAGAACTGAATGATCGGGCTGCACGGTCGAAACTTTCACCGGAATTGGTAAATACAGTTTTATTAGAACTGAATGATCGGGCTGCACGGTCGAAACTTTCACCGGAATTGGTAAATACAGTTTTCATCAGATTTCCAAAACTCGGTTCACGAGAAGAATTATTATTACTGCCCACTTTGGGTAGAGAATAGTAATTGTTGTTGTTGTTGATAGACTTGTTGCGGGCAGCAGCCAAGTTATTGGTTGATATGGTACCTCCCCCTCCTTTGTAATTAGGGGTGCCATAATACACCAAAGTATAATAGGGATTGTTCCAGCCTAAGGAAGGCGTAAAGCCAAAACCACCTCCAAAATAATGACCCCCTCCGTAAGAAGGAATGAAAGTATTGCAGCTATAGCAACTGAAGTAAGGATTGAAATAATTAAAAGTAGAAGGAAAGAAATTATATCGGCAATCATTCCAGTAGCTAAAATCATCAATAGAAGACCAGCGGTTGCGATTGGTTACTTTTCTACGCAAATACGCATCATCTTGTGAACTGATATATTCCTGATATTGCTGGTCATCACGACTCCTTTGTTTCTTTACCTTTTCTTCACCTCCCGCAGTAGATCCAGGTGAATAATAAACATCATCGGGTGTTTGCCCAGCCCGATAAGCAGTACTGCATGATGATAACAAAAGTACTAACCCAATTGTCAGAAAACTTAGCTGTTTCATAAAGGCGGTTTTAGAGATGGAATAAAGTTAATTACATTTGCCCAATGTTGGGGCTATTTTAACAAATACAAAAGTCATGCCAACAATTGTTAGCTTCACTACAAATACAAACATAATTTAATATGAGTAAGGAAATTACATCCCGGGAGCAGGATTATTCACAGTGGTACAACGACCTAGTTATTAAAGGTAATCTGGCCGATTACAGCGCTGTTCGCGGATGTATGGTTATCAAACCGTATGGTTTTGCCCTCTGGGAAAATATGCGGGATGTGCTGGACAAAAAGTTTAAGGAAACCGGGCACCAGAATGCTTATTTTCCCCTCTTTGTACCAAAAAGTTTATTTGAAGCCGAGGAAAAGAATGCGGAAGGATTTGCCAAAGAATGTGCAGTGGTTACCCATTATCGGTTGAAATCCGATCCGTCTGCCCCCGGCAAACTGATGGTAGACCCTGATGCGAAGCTGGAAGAAGAACTGGTGGTAAGGCCAACCAGCGAAGCGATTATTTGGAACACGTATAAGGGCTGGATTCAATCTTATCGCGATTTGCCCATATTAGTAAATCAGTGGGCCAATGTGGTGCGATGGGAAATGCGTACCCGTTTATTTTTGCGTACTGCCGAATTTTTATGGCAAGAAGGGCATACCGCCCATGCAACCAAAGCGGAAGCCATTACGGAAACTACCAAAATGCTGGATGTATATGCCGATTTTGTAGAGAACTGGATGGCACTACCGGTTATTAAAGGAGTGAAAACGCCAAACGAAAGATTTGCCGGCGCTGAAGATACGTATTGCATTGAGGCGTTGATGCAAGATGGGAAAGCATTACAAGCAGGCACTTCACATTTTTTAGGTCAAAACTTTGCCAAAGCTTTTGATGTAAAATTCAGTGATCGTGATAACAAACTCGAA
>JAPLEI010000165.1:2741-12442 GCA_026391195.1 Bacteroidota bacterium
AGTTGGGGCGTAAGTACCCGATTAATTGGCGCACTTGTAATGGCACATAGTGATGATGAGGGTTTGGTAATGCCTCCGCGCATAGCGCCTATACAAGTGGTAATTGTTCCCATTTTTAAAGGGCCCGAACAAAAAGCACAGTTAGATGAAGCGATACATCCCATTATTCAATCTTTACAATCATTGAATATTTCAGTTAAGTACGATGATACAGATTATGCGCGTCCGGGATGGAAATTTGCTGAATACGAATTGAAGGGAGTTCCGGTTAGGCTGGCTATTGGTGCCAGGGATTTAGAAAATAATGTGGTAGAAGTAGCCCGAAGAGATACCCGTGAAAAAGCTACAGTACCCTTAGCAGGCATTGCCGAACATATTCAGCAACTGTTAGTAGACATTCAGCAGAACCTGTATAACCGGGCACTTCAATACAGAACTGAACACACCACCCAAGCGAATTCTTGGGATGAGTTTATGCAATTGCTTGATACTAAAGGTGGATTTGTAATGGCACATTGGGATGGTACATCCGAAACGGAAGATAAAATCAAGGAATTGAGTAAAGCAACTATTCGCTGTATTCCCCTAAATAATCCGCAAGAGGCGGGCACTTGTATTTTATCAGGTAACCCCTCAGTTGAGCGCGTGATGTTTGCCCGAGCCTATTAATTTTTTCATGGTCACTTATTGCGCACTTATTTATTTGCCATGAAACAAAAAGAAGTTCCTGAATACCTTACGCCTTATTTAACCGGTAAAGTGATTTTGTTGGATAAGCCTATGGGATGGACCTCCTTCGATGTGGTTAGAAAAGTTAGGAATTTCACCCGTGTGAGAAAAGTGGGTCATGCCGGCACACTAGATCCACTGGCAACTGGGTTACTAATTGTGTGCACAGGAAAATTTACCAAGGAGATTAATCTGTACATGGGGATGGAGAAAGAATATGAAGCCACTTTTACAGTGGGTGCCACAACACCTACCTACGATTTAGAAAGTGAGCCAACCGATCATAAGCCTTTTGCACAACTAACCCCGGCCAGTATTCAATCTGCAGTAGATCAGTTAACAGGCGCAATATGGCAGGTGCCACCGCAGCATTCTGCCATAAAAAAAGACGGTAAGCGCGTATATCTCTCTGCCCGAAAAGGCATTGAAGTAAAACTAGACCCCCGCCCCGTAACTATTTATTCTTTCGAAATAACTAAAATTGAATTGCCGCTATTGCATTGCAAAATTGTGTGCTCTACCGGAACCTATATCAGAAGTTTAGCCCATGATCTGGGTCAATTATTACAAACCGGTGCTTACATGAGCAGTTTGCGCAGAACCCGCATTGGTGAATTTCGGGTAGCAAATGCGTTATCACCCGATCAATTACAACAACAGATTGTAGCTTCTGCGGGAACCTTAGAAGGGAAGTCCGATGCCCAGTTGTAACGCAAAATTATCAACCTGCAATCCGTTGGCTCTGGTTTCTTTTAATGCGAAACTATTCATCCACCCATTATTATACAAGCGGGCCGGATCTTTTACTTTATAAGCAGCATCCAACCGAATCAAGAAAAAGGAAAAGTCAAATCGGATGCCGGTTCCCATGGCAATTGCCAAATCTTTGCCTAAACGCTTTAAAGAAAATTGAGCTTCCGGATCACCGGGAATGGGTTTTACACTCCAGATGTTTCCAATGTCGGCAAATAGGGCTGATTCAATTTTTATACTACCAATAGAAGCCAATCGGAATCGGTATTCAATATTCGCCTCTAATTGCATATCACCAAAACGGTCTCGATACGATGAGGTAGTAATGGTATCACTTTGTATAGAACTTCCCAACCCAAGTTGTCTTAACCGCCAGGCGCGCATACTGTTGGGACCACCGGCAAAAAACTGTTTAAAAAATGGCAAGGTATTTCCTATCAGCGAATCGGATCCATAATTATATCCAACGCCGGCAAAAGCCCGCATGGCCAGCGCATTTTTTCCTTTATTGTACTTGGTGGTTTGTCGGTATTCCGCTTCACTTTTTATAAACCGATAAATTTGGCTCGATCGGGCATTGAACAAAGCAAATAAGCTACCCGACTCTTCAAATCCGAGGCGAATAAAATGACTTCTGTCGGGATTTTTAGTTGAAATGATATTCTTGAAATAAGAAATTGTTTGTCCAATAACTCTTCCTTCATTAAAGGAGGTTTGCAGAAATGGATTGGAAAGTATCAGACTGTCCAATTTAGAAAACCGCTCAATGGTATATAATTCTACATTGATGGGTTTATACAGCCAGGTAACATTTTTCTTCTTCCACTCATATCCCCAACTCGATATCAGGGAGCGCAGCAGATAATAATCCCGGCGATCTACATAAGAACCGGTAACATTTAATAAAGTTCTTTTATCATCCACATTCTGAAGCGGTTTCCAACTTTTTACCGGTAAAATCAGGCGGGGAAAAGCATAGGTTTGCCCTAAGCTGATATGAAAAGTTTGTATGAGCGGGTCACTATTTTTGTTCAATATATTCAGCTCTACCCCGGTTCTGAAGGAGGTAAGTGATTGTATGGATCTTTTCCAAACATTTCGGTTGGTGTAGCTGAGATTGGTAGATATGCCCCACAGATTTCCCGATCCGATATCTGTGGTATTGCGACTTCCTTCTAGGTCGATGGAGTAACTCTGTTTGATGGCAGGCACCAGAAAAAAGTGAAAATCGAGTGTGTCTTTATCCCGGATAAAAATTTTTGCATCCGCCGATTGCCAGGCACCCATTCTGCCGAAAGTGTTCAGGGTTTTGAAAAACTTTTTTTCATTGTACAAATCACCCCGGTTAATAAAAGTATTTTCCCGCAGGGGCTTGTCTACAAATAATCCCTTCTGGTAAAGCATCACGGTATTTTTCCGAATCGTTTCTGTAAAGTTTTTTGAAAAAGGAAGACTATCTGTAAAATCGGTAATACGGGTTTCGGGATAGTAATATATTTTTCCGATTTTATAAGGAATAATTGCTGAAGAATCAATGTTAAGTCTTCTTTCCATTGCTACTGGCCAACTAGAACTTTTCTCACGACTTCCGCGAGCAATGGCCATCAATTCCATTTGCTGAAGTGGGTCCAGCGTTAAGGTAAACAGGCGTTTATCCAGACTGTCTACATGCGCAAAAATATGTTCCCTGGTGAATTGGTAATAACCGTTTTGGCGATAGAGATTTACCATCCGGTCTAATTCGTTACTAATGGCTCCTTTGGTATAGGGATCGCCAAATTTGATTAGGGAGTTTTTCTTATCCCCCTCGGTTAATTTTTGCAGGGTACTGTCTTTTAGCACATAACTGATCGAATCGAACGTGATATTTTTACCCAGGTCGATGTTGAGGGCAATTTTTTTTCTTTCCTGGTTTTTTATGAATTCGGTGGTGATTTCAGGAAAAAAATTAGCATAATAATAACCCTGCGAATTCAGGTATTCATTCATATACTGCATGCTTCTTACCAAATTGGCGGTATCGTAGGCAGCCGGGTTTTTTATTACGGTTCTTACCCCTAACTGGGATACTTTTTTTACCCGAATGCTGTCGTCCCAATAATTCCCCAAATCGTTGGTTAAGCGAATTTTCTCATCTTTGGTTATATTGCCGGTGATGTTGAGCTTCGTATCGTACACAAATGGCTTGTGCAGGGGGGGATTGCTGATAGATGTACGTTGTTCAACACTGCAGGAGCTAACCAACATCAGTATTGCCGCAACCGATATATAATTATACAATTTACCCATTCAATATACTTACATGATTAGTAAGCGTGAGGTCAAATATATTCAAAGTTTGTGCCACAAAAAACAAAGGGTGGCAGATAGACTCTTTATTGTGGAAGGAGAGAAGGCAGTTGACGAGTTATTACAAAGCAACTGGGATGTTAAGCAAATCTATGCTACCGCAATCTGGAAGTCCAATCATGAACCGATATCAGCCCCAGTGGAAGTGGCTACTATGGAGCAAATTCAACAAATGAGTGGACTGATTACGGCCCGGAATGTGCTGGCATTGGTTCAAATGCCGCCCAATACAGAGCCCATGGCAGCACCTGCAGGGTTCACCCTGGTACTAGACACTATTCAGGATCCCGGGAATATGGGTACTTTACTTCGTATTGCCGATTGGTTTGGAATTCAACAAATAATGGCCAGTGATTCGAGTGCAGATTGCTATAATCCTAAAGTGGTGCAGGCAAGTATGGGCAGCTTTTTACGGGTTAGCGTTCACTATACTGATCTGGGGCATTGGTTGAAAAGCTATCCCTACCCAATTATGGGGGCTATGATGCAGGGAACGGCTATTTACTCCGTGAAATCAGTTCTGCCGGCTGCTCTGCTTATTGGGAATGAGGGGAAAGGGATTTCGGACGCGCTGCTTCCCTTTATTTCAACTTCGGTAAGTATTCCCCGATTAGGGGGAGCGGAATCGTTGAACGCGGCTGTAGCTACCGGTATTCTATTATCCTACCTTACGCGGGTATAGGGAAACAAGAAATGAACAAAATGGTATTGAAAATGATTAGGAAGCGATTCGGGCCAGTTCCGCCTCTTCCATAGCTTGTCTTCTTCTTTCCAACTCCAACTGATTGGGGAATGATGGAAGGGAGTAAGCTGGTTGTGAAGGAATTCTTTCCGATACAGCAGCGGGCTGAGGCTCGGCCATAGCAGCCACTTCCTGAGAATCAGCCGCTTCCTCCTCTACAGACTCTTCTACACTAACCCATGTTGCAAACCGAACCGGTTCGCCCAGGGTAAATCCGGTTACCAGTAGTGATAGTGCCGGCAAAAAGAAAGCGAGTAAAAACTGATCCTGCAGCCATTTTTTTTCTTGGATAGATAATCGGGCAATCCAAACCAATGCCGCTAAACGAATAGCAATTCCTCCACCTAGTAAACAGGCTACAAATTGGGTTTTACCATCGTATAAAATATGATCCTTAAAACCGAAATAAATAAATAAAATAGGAGCTACCAATAAAACGATGCCAGCATACAACAGCTCACTGTTTTGCTCGGCCATTTCCCGTAATCTTTCCGGATGAAAAAAAGGACGCGTAACGGGTACAAAATGTTTACTTGCCTGAGCAGGAGGGTTGCCTATACTGAACAGTGTGTACTTCCCCAGTACCTTCACCGATAAATGGGAAGGAAAGCTATACGAAGCGGAACGTAAAGGGGTTGACTGGCTCATACAATAACAGGAAGGGCATAGGTTGCCCTAATCCGGGTACAAAGTAACTATAAATTAAAGGCAATGGTGGGTTAGAAGCAATTATTTACCACCAATTAGGGTTGATAACATGTGCATAAAAAAAGTGCTGATAAGTATTTAACTATCAGCGATTTTAGCGGAACTGCACGTAGCGAATCGGTTGGTTAGAGCGGATGATGAAGGTGGGCAGCAGCAAACACAGGAAGCAAAGAACGAAAGCAGCTGCCACCACCAGGGCTACCTGCCAGCCAATAATATATACCGGCGCCTGTGATACGTAATAAGAAGCTTCATCTAGTTTTATAAATCCTGTTGTCATTTGCAGCCAGCTGATGGCCATTCCAGCCACAGTTCCCAATCCAATCCCCGCCAGGGCAATCCAAAGGGCTTGAAACAAAAAAATCATCCGGATGGTATTGTTGGGGGCTCCCATGGTTTGCAGAATACCCACCATTTTAGTACGTTCTAAAATAAGCACCAATAGGCATGTAGCCAGGTTAATGATGGCAACCAAACCCAGTATGGTGAACAACACATTCCGGTTGAGGTTTTGGATAGCTAGCCAGTCAAATATATTTGGAAAAATCTCTTCAATAGTACTACTACCCATTTGCATGGGAAGGCGATCTGCCAGGGCAGATTGGATGCTGTTAAGCTTTGTATAATCCTGCACAAAAACCTCATACCCCCCAATTTGCCGGGGCCCCCAATCATTTACTCTTTGCAACATTTGCAAGTCGCCTAGTACAAACAATTGGTCGTATTCGGCGATGGATGTTTTGTATAACCCGGCCACCCGCAGTTTTCGGTAAGTGCGGGTACCCTCTAGGGAGGCAATAAAATAAAGAGTAATGGTATCATTCACCTTTATATTCAGTGTTTTTGCCTGATCGGCAGATACCAGCACTTCGTGACTATAACTGCTGTCGTTAAAATGTATCCAGCTGCCACTTACCATAAATGGCCGGAAAGGAACGGAATCATAGGCTTTACTGATTCCTTTTAATAAAACGCCCTCAATTTCTTTCTGATGTTCCATAACGGCCGACTTAGTAGCGTAGGGCTGTATTTTTTGGATACCTGGCATAGAACGGATTGCCTGTTCCAGCGAGTCGTTTCGGTACATCGGAAGTTCTTCCGCAACAATGGATTTGCCGGGTACATATTGCTGCACGCGGATATGCCCCCAAAAGCTGAACACTTTTCCGGAAACCTCTCTTTGAAAGCCATTTACAAATGAAAGCGTAACAATCAATGCCATTACACTAATAGCGGTTGCCACAATCGACAAGCGAATGATGAAGGCCGAAAAGGAGCGGCTGCTGTTGAATGCCAGTTTACGGGCTATGTTGAATGCCAGCTTCAAATTAGTAAGTTATGCTGTAAAACTACGCTGCCCCCTGCTATCACCCAAAAGCATTTCCGAATAATGTAGTAAGTTTAACGTGTAATTTCGCCTATGAAAGCTGGTTTATTACTGATAACTTCTTGTTGCATAACCATTGCCTTGTTGGCCCAGCGCCAGCCGGATAAAATTTTCCGGGACGGAATTGGCAGCGTTTCATTTTTCCGCCAGGGCAATCAGCAGGCAGCCCCCATCATGGAATTGGGTTCCGGAGAGCAATTCGAATTGCATTTTGATGATCTGGGGAAACAACCGCGGAATTATTATTATTCGTATCAGTTGTGCAATGCCGATTGGTCGCCGGCAGACGTAAATGTGTTCGATTATATAAAGGGATTTACCCAAAATAGAATTATACAATATCGTTTTTCATCCAATACCCAAACACCCTATATTCACTACCAGGTTTCCCTTCCCGAACGCAGTTGTGTTCCCATAAAAAGTGGTAATTATTTGCTGAAAGTATACCTGGATGCAGATACCAACCAGGTTGCCTTTACCCGGCGAATGATGGTTGTAAATAATCAAGTTCCTATACTGGCATCTGCAACGCAACCCTTCGATCCTTCACTGCAAATGACCCATCAAAAAATACCGGTTAGCATTCAGGTAAAAGCCATTCCCATGTTTATGCAACAATTGGGTAAGCTGGTGATTCTGCAAAACAATCGATGGGAAACAGCGCATATCCCTACTCAGCCGATGATCATCCGGGGCGATCTGATAGAATTCAACTCAGAATTAGAAGCCGTATTTCCGGCAGGAAAAGAATACCGGTGGGTTGATTTGCGAAGCATCCGGTTTTTATCAGACCGCATCGACCGAATCGATCCAACTTCACTGCCTCCTCAGCTATTTTTAAAGCCGGATGCAGACCGATCAAAAACACGCTATGTGTATTATCCCGATTTAAATGGGCGATTCGAAATTAGCAATACCGATGTGGCCAATCCCTGGTGGCAGGGAGAGTATGTAAATGTGCATTTTACATTTGTGCCAGCCAATAAGCAACCATTTCCGGGAAAGGAAGTATTTGTATGGGGAGATTGCACGCAACTGCTAGCCCCCGAAAAAACCCGTATGGACTGGAATGGAGAAAAGGGATTATACGAAAAAACCATCCTGTTAAAACAGGGATATTATAGTTACCAATACCTTGCCCGCGATATCCGCATTCCTAATGGACTTCCCGATCCAACTTTTACGGAAGGCAATTATTTTGAAGCAGAAAATGAGTACCTGATTTTGTATTATTACCGCTCTTTTAGTAGCAGGTACGACGAATTGCTGGGTATTCAGCGGGTGCAGGCAGGAACCAATATCATTCGATAATTGTAAGTGGTTTGGCGGATTGCATCAATCAATTTAGAATAATTCATTACCTTTGCACCGGCAGGTCTTACACGGCCAGCTCCTGCTGAACCTCCCCAGGGCAGGAATGCAGCAAGGATAGGCGGTTGTAGCGGTGCGATGTGAGTAGCCTGCCATTTTTTTATTATTTTTTGGCTCCGGCCATTTTAAATATTCGCGCATGAAGTTTTTTGTAGACACTGCCAATCTGGCCCAGATTAAAGAAGCACATGATTTAGGAATTTTGGATGGGGTAACTACCAATCCCTCCCTTATGGCCAAAGAAGGCATTAAAGGGGAAGCTGCTATCAATCAGCACTACAAAACCATTTGCGAAATGGTAAACGGAGATATCAGTGCAGAAGTATTGTCTACCGATTTTGAGTCCATTATTAAAGAAGGCCAGCAACTTGCTGCTCTTCACCCCAATATTGTGGTAAAAGTGCCGATGATTAAAGACGGTATTAAAGCCATTAAATGGTTTACGGACCATAAAATTCGTACCAACTGTACCCTGATATTTTCTGCGGGACAAGCCATATTAGCTGCAAAAGCAGGGGCTACTTATGTTTCGCCCTTTATCGGTCGTATCGACGATAGCAGTTGGGATGGTATGGAACTGATTGCACAGATGCGTCAGATTTTTGATGTACAAGGCTATTCAACTGAGATATTAGCGGCATCCATCCGCAGTGGTTTGCATATTGTAAAAGCTGCCGAATTGGGCGCAGATGTTTGTACTTGCCCGCTCGACTCTATCCTTGCTCTGCTAAAACATCCCTTAACCGATATCGGGTTAGCGAAGTTTTTAGAGGATGCCAAGAAAATGTAATCCTTACAAAGTAATTACTCGTTTTTCAGCAGAACTTTCCAAGGCGGCAGTAATGATTTTCATTACCCGGATTCCATCGTCTGCTGTTACAGGAAGCAGTGCACTGTTTCGGATATGCTGATAGATGCCTTCATAATATTGTGCATAATCTCCTTTTTCAGTTGGCACCAGTTCACGAATGATTTTCCCATCTATTTCGGTATGTAATAATCCTCTTTCCGATTCCGGTTCAATGCCCCAATTTGGGCTGTTGACTGGAACATTCGCCAAAAGTGCAGCTTCCTGAACATCTGCCCGGGATTTATGAAAACTACCGCTTCTGCCAAATAGGGTGTATGCAGGGATGGGTTCCCGATAGTAATATCCCGATTTTAGTCGTACCCGCAGGGTAGGGTAGTAGAGTAAAATTTCGAAGTAATCATCCACTTTCGCACCGTTACGGGTAGCCCTTATATCCGCAAACACCGCTTCCGGAAAGCCAAATAACACTAGGGCCTCATCTATTAGGTGCGGACCTAAGTCGTATACCACGCCCGCACCTAATACAGGGGTTTCTTTATGCATTTTCGGACTCAAAGCTTCCTTATACCGATCGTAGTGTAATTCAGTTTCCAATATTTCGCCCAGCACTCCGGATTGTATTATCCGACGTACCGTTAAAAAATCACTGTCCCAGCGTCTGTTCTGAAATACTGATAGGCACCGTTTTTTTTCGGTTGCAATCTTTTTTAATTCGATGGCTTCTGCTACAGTGGTAGTAAACGCTTTTTCTACTACGGCATGTTTGCCGGCAAGTAATACCTGCTTTGCATAATCGAAATGAGTAGCCGTTGGGGTATTAACTACTACAAGTTCAATGGTAGGATCGTTGA
>JAPLEI010000077.1:0-10780 GCA_026391195.1 Bacteroidota bacterium
GGAGGTATTTTATCGACAAATTCTTCATTGGTTCACGCTACCGGCTTCTACCGATATTTTCTGGGGAAGACCTTGGACGCTTTTCAGTTATATGTTCACCCATCATACCATCTGGCACCTGATTAGCAGTATGGCTTGGCTTTGGTGTTTCGGTTTTATTTTGCAAGACTTAGCCGGCAACCAAAAATTGATACCGATTTACCTATATGGAGGTATTGTAGGTGGGCTGGTATTTTTAGTGGCAGGCAATACGATACCCGCCTTGCAAGCGAACGTATCGGTTACACCTCCTTTACTAGGCGCGGGGGCTTCTGTAATGGCAATTGCCGTAGCAACCACTTCCCTCGCCCCTAATTACCGTCTATTCCCCATGATTAGTGGCGGCATACCAATTTGGGTTATTACCGTATTGTATGTGTTGATTGATATCGGATCTATAGGGGGCACTCAATTATCCATAAGTGGAGGTCATCTGTTGGCAGGATTGGTTGGATACTTATATATACATCAATTAGAGCGGGGAAAAGATTGGGGAGCCTGGATGACGAGTCTGGTAAATTGGATAAATGGCTGGTTTAATCCGGAAGAAGTACATACAAAAAAATACCATGATACAACTTATCCCTCTCATAACACCCCAGCACCCTTCGAGCGGATACCTAAAGTTACCCAGCAAAAATTAGATGCAATTCTCGACAAAATTAATCAACAAGGCATTGAAAAGTTAACCGAAGAAGAGAAAGAATTTCTAAGAAAAGCCAGTGAATAATCGCAGGTAGTTTGCCAACAAGCTTGTGCATAATTTGTAACCACGGCTTTTGTAGTTTATCAGTAAAAAAACTATCTTACCTATTCTATGCCGGCTCAATTTATTCGCAGAATAACCAAGAGAACGCTACTCGGTTTGAACGTAGCACTCAACATGGTTTTTTTATTGTCGATATGGTTAGTAAGTTTTTCTAAACCGGTTGGTTGGGTTACCGGATTTGTGGGCCTCGCCATTCCTTACCTGATTCTGCTGCAATTGATTTTTTTATTGTTTTGGCTATTTGCCAAGCCTTCCTTAGCCGTATTTTCATTAATCAGTTTGATAATTGGCTGGAAGCAAATTTTATTAGTAGTCGCTTTTAAAACAATCAAACCATTTACCCCCACAAAAACCGAATCACTCTGGCGGATTGCCGATTGGAATATCCGAAGCTTTAATGGGGTTGGGGCTGCTTCGCAGGGAATGGCGGTTATAAAAAAACAAATATCCGATGCCATTCAGCAAAATAAGCCGGATATTATTTGTTTGCAGGAATTCAATCAGTCGATGGATGAAAATCATATCGCCCTGTTTACCAAAAACTATCCCTACTATTTCTTTGCTGCTAATTATCAAAATAAATCTGGCACTTATCGAAGTGGCTGTGTGATTTTTTCTAAATGGCCCATCATTGCAACCAGTCGTATCCCCTATCCCGACGCAGAAAGTTTATTGTATGCCGATATAGTTAGAGGTGCCGACACCGTTCGAGTTTTTACCACCCACTTGCGTTCCTTTAAGTTTAAGAAAGAAGATTATGAAGACCTCGATAAAATTGGGGCTGCGGAAGAGGATGGGGTGGAAGCCTCAAAAAATATTTTTCGCAAAATGAAGCGGGCATTTCAATACAGAGAGCGGCAGGCCATCCTTGTAAAAAAAGCGATTGATGCATCCCGGCATCCTGTAATTGTTTGTGCCGATTTTAATGACGTACCCACTTCCTATACCTACCATCAAATTACCCATAACTGCTTGCAGGATGCTTTTTTGAAAGGCTCCGCCGGATTAGGACGCACGTATATGTCGCTGTCGCCCACCCTGCGCATCGATTACATTTTACCCGATTTCCATTGGGATGTAAAACAATTTACCCTCATCGATGAAGCACTGAGCGACCACTTCCTACTGCTGGCCGACCTGGAATTAAAAAAATAGAATATCTTTGTACCACTATGAAAGGATGCTGTACCGAATATTGTTGAGTGGATGTTTACCCCGTTTGTAATTAATTTATTGATTCTCCTGAAGCTTACTGCATGTCGCTAAAATTTTATAATTCCCTTACCCGCCAAAAAGAAGTTTTTACTCCCATCCATGCACCCTATGTGGGCATGTATGTGTGCGGACCAACCGTAAGTGGCGAAAGTCACCTCGGACATGCAAGACCTTTTATAACTTTTGATGTTTTATTTCGCTACCTGCTTAATTTGGGTTATCAGGTTCGATATGTAAGAAATATTACCGATGCTGGTCATTTTGAGGAGGAAGGCCGAGTAGCCGAAGACAAAATCAGCAGCAAAGCAACCCTTGAGAAGCTCGAGCCGATGGAGTTGGTGCATAAATATACCCGCCTGTATCAATGGGCTATGGCACAATTCAATAACCTTTCGCCCAGTATTGAGCCTACGGCTACGGGTCATATTGTAGAGCAAATTGAAATGATTAAAACCATCCTTGCCGATGGTTTTGCCTATGAGGTGAATGGGTCTGTTTATTTTGATGTAGAAAAGTATCACGAGGTTTTTTCTCAAAAGGGACAACCGTATGGTATTTTAAGCGGAAGAATTTTAGAAGATCAATTGGAATCTACGCGGGCACTCGATAACCAAGATGAGAAAAGAAATAAAAGTGATTTCGCCCTCTGGAAAAAAGCACCCCCTGAGCATATCATGCGCTGGCAAAGTCCCTGGGGCGAAGGCTTTCCGGGCTGGCATATTGAGTGTTCTGCCATGAGTAGTAAATACCTGGGAAAAGAATTCGATATCCATGGCGGTGGCATGGACTTACAATTCCCCCATCATGAATGTGAAATTGCCCAAAGTACCGTATGCAATCACGTAATGCCGGCCCGTTATTGGTTGCATAACAATATGATTACCCTTAATGGTAAAAAGATGGGCAAGAGCTATAATAATGTAATTCGGCTAACCGAATTATTTTCTGGCAATCACCCATTACTCACCCAGGCATATTCACCGCAAACTATCCGGTTTTTTATTCTGCAAAGCCATTACCGTGGAACACTAGATTTTAGCAACGAGGCATTGCAGGCAGCGGAAAAAGCCCTCAAGCGCTTGTGGGAGGCCTATCAGTGGCTGATGAAAAAAGAGCTCACCGAGTCCACTGGGTTGGCGGATGAAAATCTTAATCAGTCTATTCGAACACTGGTGGCGGAAATGGAGGAATTTATGAATGACGATCTGAACACTGCAAAAGTGTTGGCGAATCTGTTTGAATTAACCTCCCATATTAATTCAGTGAAAGATGGTCATTTGCCGGCAGGTGCTATCCGGTTAGAAACCTTCCAATTGCTGCAACAACAAATGAAACGATTTATAGAAGATATATTCGGATTGCAGGGAGAAAATACGGCAACCGACGGAAAGCTAGATGGTGTTTTACAATTACTGATTGAAATTCGGAAAGCTGCCAAAAGCAAAAAAGATTTTGTTACCAGCGATAAAATTCGGCAGGAGCTGGCTCAGTTAGGCGTTCTCTTAAAAGATGAAAAGGATGGCGGCGTAAGCTATCAGTTTGAATAAGTTAGTTTTCTTACTCAATGATTACAATCATCCGAATGGGCATGGTTGTGCTGGCGACAAAGCCGAAAGTTGAGGACATGGGCTACGATTATGCCAATTACTGCAGGAACTAATAAAATGGTTTCCCAAGCCGGAAAGGTTACTTTCAATAGTAATAAGATCATCCCTAATACAAAAAACCGGAAGGGCCACCAGTTATGGTGATGTTTTCTTTTGCCATGGTATAACGAATACGTACCTACCACCATAGCCAGCGCAATCATTGCATATTCGAATAACAGGTTGTGCACGATATTGATGCCGAATATGGGTAGGCTGGTGAAAAATAAAGGCAGCAGGGCACAATGAATGGCACAAGCTAAACTGGTACTTATTCCAATCGCATCCCAATTGATTTTGAACGACATACCGCAAAGATACCACATTGCAACATAGTTGCAAAAAATAACGCTTTTTTAGCCATACCGTTCAAATGCTTCGTACCTTTGCAGGGAATAGATTATATGCGATCGAAAACGCTTCTTTACCTAATATCTTTTGCCATTTTAGTGGCAGGCTTTTACTATTTTTTATTCCGGGGCACCGATAACTGGAAGTCGAAACCGGCAATAATCAGTTATGTAAAGCCTTTTCAGTTTTCTACCCAGGATGGGCAGCCTTATACAGATAAAGATATGTTGGGTAAGGTATCGGTGGTAGAATTCTTCTTTACTACTTGCAAAGGCATTTGTCCCAGAATGAATGGGAATATGGCTGCTATAAGCAAAGAGTTTGCATCGGAACCCGATTTTATGGTGGTTGCGCATACTTGCGATCCAGACAGAGATTCGGTTGCCCGCCTTAAAGTGTATGCCGATTCTATGAAAATTGATACCCGCAAATGGGTATTATTAACCGGCCGAAAAGATAGTCTCTACCAAATGGCTCGTTCTGCTTACTTACTAGACGATCCAAAAAATAATGTGGCCAATATTGAAGATCAGTTTATGCATACCCAGTTTTTTGCGTTGGTAGATAGGCAGGGTAAAGTGCGCGGGCAGGTATATGATGGATTAAAGCAGCCAGATTTAGATCGACTGCGTAAAGATATCCGGAGAGTATTGGATGAAAAATAGATTTCTAAATAAATAGTTGGATAGATTAAATAAGAGTTGAACCGGTATGCATACACAGGTAATAGATACGTTAAAAAAGAATCAACTGAGTATTACGGATAGCCGCAAAACGATTCTTCAGCTATTTATGGAATCGGATGGTGCGTTGGCACATATGGATATAGAAAACAATACCGGTGAGGAATTTGATCGGGTTACTATTTACAGAACGCTGCAAACCTTTGTTGATAAGGGAATTATTCATACCATTCCATCGGCAGATAATGCCATTCGCTATGCTTTGTGTAAAGATGCCTGCAGCGAGGGGCATCATCACGACAATCACATTCATTTTATGTGCGACCATTGCAGCACTACTTATTGTTTAGATCATGTGGAAGTGCCTGCCTTGCAATTGCCCGGGGGTTTTATGGCTTCCCGCACAGATATGGTAGTGAGTGGTTGCTGCAATCGCTGTAGTAAATAATTTGTTAGCAAATAATCGAATAGTATGATACTGGTAACGGGAGGTTCGGGCTTGGTGGGTTCTCATCTGATTCAGCAATTAGTGGCAGCGGGCAAACCGGTGCGGGCTATTTATCGATCTGCTATTCCCCAGTTTTTGCATGCAGCAAGTGTTGAGTGGGTGAAGGGAGATATATTAGATGTTATCAGTTTAGCCCAAGCCATGGAGGGAGTAGAACAGGTTTACCATTGTGCAGCTATGGTTTCATTTAATCCTGCCCGCAAACATGAAATGCATCAGATAAATGTTCAGGGAACTACCCAGGTGGTAAATGCCTGTATTGAAGCGGGTGTTAAGCGTTTGCTATTTGTTAGTTCGGTAGCGGCCCTCGGACGTATTCGCGAAAATGAACCCATTCATGAAGAAATGAACTGGACGCCCGAATCGAGTAACAGTGAATATGGCAAAACCAAATACCTGGCAGAAATGGAAGTGTGGAGAGGAATTGCCGAGGGACTATCTGCGGTTATTGTAAATCCCGTTATTATTCTGGGTGCCGGTGATTGGAAGGGAGGATCTTCTAAAATATTTCATTCTGCCTATCACGAATTTCCCTGGTATACAGAAGGGAGCAGTGGATTTGTAGCGGTAGCTGATGTAGTACGAGCGATGTGCATATTGATGGATAGTGATCGGATGGCACGCAGGTATATTGTAAGTGCAGAAAACAGAACGTATCGGGAAGTATTTACTTTAATCGCCAAAGGGTTTAATAAAAAGCCACCTCACCGAAAAGTAAATGCTTTATTAAGTCAACTGGTTTGGCGCTGGGAAGCCATCAAGGGTCGAATTACTGGTAGCGATCCACTACTTACCCGCGAAACGGCAGCCACTGCAAGGGCAAACGTTACATTTAACAACAGTCGTTTTTTGAATGATTTTCCTGATTTCAAGTATACCCCCCTAGAGGAGTCTATTCAAAGAATTTGTAATGAATTTAAAGCAGGTATTTCCAATGGTATGGTAAAAAGTTAACGAAACCTATCCTTCCATCACTTTTTTCCAGAGCTCCGGAATTCTTTTTATCCATACCAATTCTCTTCTTTTCATGCCCGCTTCTTCAGCTGGGTATCCAAAATAGGTTTTGCCACCCTTAAGAGAAGAAGGCACGCCGCTTTGGGCAAGTACAGTTGCATGTGCGCCTATGGTAAGTGTTTTACTAACCCCCACCTGACCCCATAGGGTTACTCCTTCCTCAATAATTGTTCCTCCGGCAATGCCTACCTGAGCGGCAAACAAACAATTGGCTCCAATGCGGGTGTCGTGACCAACATGCACCATATTATCCATTTTGGTTCCATTGCCAATTCGCGTAATACCGGTAACACCGCGATCGATGGTGCAGCCGGCTCCTATCTCAACATCATCTTCTATAGTAACACCCCCACAACTGAGCATTTTTTTATACCACTGGGGGCGGTTCTTTTTGGTGTTGTAATAAAAGGCATCGCTTCCTATTACCGTTCCAGACTGAATAATTACCCGGTCGCCAATTTGGGTATCATCTAAAATAGTTACCTGCGGATGTATGATGCAATCTTTGCCGATATGTACATTTTTTCCGATAAAAACCTGAGGCATAATAACTGTTCCCTCTCCAATCATTACATCATCACTCAACCCCTTTTCAGGAATTGTAAGCGGATGAAAATGCTGAACAATTTTTAAATAAGCTTCAAAAGGATCCGCAAGATAAAAAATCATTTTACCCTCTGGAATGTCTACCTCCTTCGAGTTGATGATGATAAAATCAGCAGCACTTTGTAAACACGTAGTATAATATTTCGGATGATCTACAAATACCAAATCACCAGACTCTACCACATGAATTTCATTGATGCCGGTAATCATCTGATTGGTTTTTCCAACCATTTCTGCCGAAAGAAATGAAGCCATCCATTCGGTTGTAATGGGCTTTGGGAACTTCATAGCTGCCTTTTTTTAGTTAAAATCAAAGGTAACGAGACTATTTCACCCTTTTGTGGATTATTTTTTTTACCTTTTTTTCTTTTCCAGCTTGGCCAATTTTTTCTTTGATTTATATCTAAAATTTTATCACAATTAATTACATGTGAAAAAATAGATTGCTCTGTAATTCAATGATGACAAGCATTTCAGCGACAATAATTTTCATTGCATACAATGCACAAGTGATTTTTTCTGTTGATTTTGTTCGCACATTTGTGTTGCTGAAAATGAGTTAATCCACAATTCGGATGAAAATGTTAATAAAATTGTTCACAAAATTTTTTGCATAAGCGGAAAGGTTTTTTAATATTGTGTAGGGAAATTTATTTCCCGGTACTTACTAACCCATCCATATACAAAGTCTCGCTTCTGCGGGACTTTTGTTTTATGCAACATTACTATCTATTTTATAAACCCTTTCAGGTACTTTGTACCTTCACTTCAACAGAAGGTAAATCTTGTTTGGCCAACTATCTACAAGTTGCCAAAGATGTATATCCGATTGGCAGATTGGATTACGATAGTGAAGGATTATTATTGTTAACGAATGATCGCTCTCTCAACCATCGTTTATTAGATCCGAGTTTTCAACATCACAGAACCTACTGGGTGCAAGTGGATGGAAACATAACCGATGCAGCCATCCAACAACTGGAAGCAGGCGTCGCAATTCGCGTAGATGGAAAATCATATACAACCCTACCTGCCATCGCCCAACGGATGCAGGTACCGAATTCGCTGCCGGAAAGAAATCCCCCCATACGATTTAGAAAAAATGTACCCACTTCTTGGATAAGCCTTTCCCTTACTGAGGGCAAAAACCGTCAGGTACGAAAGATGACGGCAGCAGTGGGATTTCCCACACTTCGGTTGGTTCGTTTTTCAATTGAACGGGTTGAGCTAGACAATTTACTACCCGGACAGGTACTCGAAGTTTCACGCAACACGTTACTACTAAAATTATTTACCTAGTGATACCCCCTTTAATTAGAGAACTTGAAAACGTTCTTTCTGTAACAGATATCCATCTTTCTTTTTCTACACCTATCTTTGCCATTCATTACTTGAAGTTATGAGTCAACCCACCCTTTCAGAACAGGAACTGATCCGCCGCGAAAAACTGATTAAGTTGCGCGAAGCGGGCATTGATCCCTATCCGGCACCGCTATATCCGGTAACGCATTATTCTGCAGATATTAAAGATGCTTATACAGAAGAAACCAAAGAGCAATTCTCTTCGCTTTGTTTGGCAGGCCGCATTATGAGCATGAATGATAAGGGCAAGGTTTTTTTTATAAAAATTCAGGATAGCAAGGGAATCATTCAATTATATGTTCGCAGAGATGATATCTTTCCAGAGGGAGAGAATAATTTGTGGGAGGTGTTGGTGAAACACGGGCTGGACTTAGGAGATATTATTGGCGTAACCGGCTATGCATTTATTACCAAAACCGGCGAAACATCGGTACATGTGCAAACGCTCTGCTTATTATCAAAATCACTCAAGCCACTTCCGGTAGTTAAGCGGGATGAAGAGGGGCAGGTATTTGATGCAGTTACGGACCCTGAATTCCGCTATCGCCAGCGGTACGCCGATCTGGCTATCAATCCAGATGTACGAAATACATTTCTGCAGCGTACAAAATTAATTAATACCATCCGCCAATTTTTGAATGAAAGAGGAGCCATTGAAGTGGATACTCCGGTACTGCAATCTATTCCCGGAGGAGCCGCTGCCCGTCCCTTTATCACCCATCACAATGCACTGGATGTTCCCTTTTACCTTCGCATTGCCAACGAACTATACCTGAAGCGATTGATTGTGGGTGGATTTGATTGGGTATATGAATTCAGTAGAAATTTCCGCAATGAAGGGATGGATCGTACCCATAACCCCGAGTTTACCGTGTTAGAATGGTATACAGCCTACAAAGATTATCTGTGGATGATGGAAATTACTGAGCAACTGTTTGAAAAAATTGCACTCACCCTACACGGAACAACAGAGGTAACGCTGGGAGACAAGATCATTCATTTTAAAGCGCCTTTCCCCCGGGTAACCATTCTGGAAGCCATTCAACAGAATACCGGAATAGATGTAAGCGGTATGGATGAAAAAGGATTACGTGATGTTTGCGCCCAATTAAATTTGCCGGTTGCACCCAATATTGGAAAAGGAAAACTGATAGACGAATTATTCAGCGCAACAGCCGAGCATACTTTTATACAGCCCACATTTATTGTCGATTATCCCGTAGAAATGAGTCCACTCACCAAAAAACATCGTTCTAAGCCAGGATTGGTAGAAAGATTTGAACTGATGGTGAATGGAAAAGAAATCGCCAATGCCTATTCAGAACTGAATGATCCCATCGACCAGTGGGAAAGATTTGAAGAGCAGGCCAAATTGATGGAGCGTGGGGATGATGAAGCCATGTTTATTGACCATGATTTTCTGCGAGCACTTGAATATGGTATGCCACCTACTTCCGGTATTGGTATTGGAATCGATCGCCTATGTATGATGATGACGAACCAGCCTTCTATTCAGGATGTATTATTATTCCCGCAAATGCGTCCCGAAAAGTTGGATTAATTCCTTTCTTCCTTTAATGATTAGTCGCGGTAATTCAAAGCAGGATTGCGGGTACCCAGTAATGCCTTATATTGATAATTGCCCACCTGTTTGCGGTGCTCTTCTTTCGCTTGTTGAATATAAGCAGGATTGGTAAATAGGTCGATAGCAGTTAATGCCATCGTTTTTGCTGCCACCATCATTCCCTTCATGCCTATTCCCGTGCCATTACAGGCCACTGCCTGCCAGCTGTGTGCAGAAGTGCCCGGCACCCAGGTAGCAGATTCTAGCCCAACCGTAGGCCCTGCATAGCTCACATCACCTACATCCGTACTTCCTCCACCTGCATTGATAAAAGTTTGTAGGGGAATTATATCTGCTGCGGTTGACAATGGAGGAGGATTGTTGAAAGAAGTGGCTAATTGTTGGGCAAAACTGGTTTCTGCAGCAGAATATTTTACGCCTCCAGTAAGTTCCAGATTTTGCTGCATCATTTTTGCCAGCGAAGTATTGATCAATAAATCGTGCGTACCCCCAATTATTTCGTAATCCATTTTTGTTTCTGTGCCTTTAGCAGCTCCCTCGGCTGTTTTTACCAGTCTTTCGAAAATAGATTGAACCAATTCTCGTTTGGGATGGCGCACATAATAAAATACCTCAGAAAAATCGGGCACCACATTGGGTGCTTTTCCGCCCTGGGTAATCACATAATGTATGCGAGTTTCTTGCGGAATATGTTCCCGCATCATATTGGCCATATAATCCATGGCTTCTACTCCGTCTAAAGCGGAACGCCCTTTTTCGGGAGCCATAGAAGCATGGGAGGAAGTACCGTAAAAGCGAAACTTAGCGGAAGTATTCGCCAGTGCGCTCATCATGGTTACCTGATTTTTATCACTTGGATGCCAGTGAATCGCAACATCTACGTCTTTAAAAAATCCTTCCCTTACTAAATATACTTTTCCACTTCCGCCTTCTTCTGCCGGACAACCATATAACCGTAAAGTTCCTTTGAGTTGCCCCGATGCCATCCATTGTTTTAAAGTA
>JAPLEI010000077.1:10850-58397 GCA_026391195.1 Bacteroidota bacterium
CCAAATAAATTATGTCCACATCCATGTCCTGCATCCTGCCCCTGAATCGTTTTCTTTTCAGGCACTGCTTGTTGCGACAAACCCGGAAGGGCATCAAACTCTGCGAGGATGGCTATTACCGGAGAACCGGATCCATAAGTGGCAATAAAAGCAGTGGGCATACCGGCCTGGCCATTGGTTACCTGAAATCCTTCTTTGCGAAGGGTTTCTTGTAATAAGGCACTACTCTTATTCTCTTTGTAACCCACTTCGGCAAACTCCCATATATTTCGGGCAATGGTTTGGTACTCACCAAAACGAGAATCTAATTGCTGAAGCGTGGCTGCTTTTAGGGATGCATTGTTTTGTGCATGCACTGGTGAATATCCAAACAGGGTAGCTGCAAGGAAGCAGGTGGTAATAAATTTTGAAAGCATGGGAAGATAAAAAAAGGTTACACAAATAAATCTTTATACAAAGTAGCACCCGGCACTACCGAATATTTTTCCAGATCAGTAATGCCGGCCATTGCCAACACATCCTCATCCACAAAAGTATTTCCGGTGCAGGTAGCCGCTGGCTGACTCAATATATAATGAGCTGCATCTGCAATTATATCAGGGGTACGACTCATGTTTGCCAGCATTTGTCCGCCCAGCAAATTGCGCACGGCAGCCGTATCAATGGTAGTGCGGGGCCAAAGCGCATTGGATGCAATACCGGCTCCTTTAAATTCTTCCGCCCAACCCAATGCCATCATACTCATGCTATATTTGGTAATGGTATAGGCAATATGCCCACCCAGCCATTTGGGATTCATATTAATGGGAGGTGATAAAGTAAGGATATGCGCATTGGTGCCCTTCATTAAAAAAGGCAATGCGTGTTTTACCACCAGAAATGTTCCCCGCACATTGATGCTTTGCATCAGATCGAACCGCTTGCTTTCGGTTTTATCGGTGGGTGTAAGTTGAATGGCAGATGCATTATTGATAATCCCATCTATTCCGCCAAAATGTTCAGCTGCTTTTTGCATAGCTGCTTGTATCTGATCTTCAAAGCGAATATCCAGTTGAATGGGTAATGCTTTTCCCCCGGCTTCTTCCACTTCACGGGCCGCACTAAAAATAGTACCTCCCAGTCTGGGATCTTCTTCTACACTTTTGGCACCAATCACAATATTAGCACCTTCGGCCGCTAGTTTCAGGGCCATTGCTTTTCCAATACCTCTGCTGGCACCTGTGATAAAAAAAGTTCGATTTTTGAATAACATATAGTAAAATTATAAGGTTTGCAATTCGGTAGTGTGCTGGGATAAAATCAGCCCTATGAAATTAAATTAGTTTTGGCAGGCCTACCAATTTATTTTAGAAAGTGAAGTTAACCGAGTGTAAAAATTGCAGGATGTATTTTTCGGCTTCCGCACAGGCATCCGACAGATTTTGGTTAACAATGGTTTGATGAAAATTTTCCTTGAAAGAGATTTCATACGCCGCTTTATTCAAGCGGGTAGTTAAACTTTCCGGAGTTTCTGTTCCGCGGGCTTCTAAGCGCTTTTTCAGTTCATCTAATCCGGGGGGTTCTATAAAGAGGGAAAAGCATTGTTTTGGATATTGTTCTAGTAAACGAAGTGCCCCTTTTACATCAATATCCAACACGGGAACTTTGTTTTGCTGCCAAATCCGGCTCATTTCGGCATGCAGGGTGCCATAGTATTTTCCTTCGTATACCATTTCCCATTCGATAAATTCGTGGTTGGCAATTTTTTCTTTAAAGGAGGCTTCGCTGATAAAATAATAATCAACTCCTTCTTTTTCATTTCCCCGGGGCGAGCGGGTAGCTGCGGATACTGAAAAACACAAAAAGGGATATTTCTGCAGCAGATAGCGTGTGATGGATGTTTTTCCAGCACCCGAGGGGGCAGTAATGATGATGATGGGTTGTGTTGGATTGCCCATGAATGGCATTTGGGCAAAGAAACAATGATTTTGTGGATTTGCGGGCTAAATTCCTACAGTTTTCGAAGGCGGGTTTATTTTTTCCAGCTGATTTTTTCTGCCATCGGAATTTTTCTGATGCCTTCTGCAGGCGGCGTATCTGAATATCCTAAATGAATTAAGGCAACTATTTCATCGGCTTCCGTTAATCCCAAAAAGGGTTTCATTGCAGGTTGATGCGTCATACCCCCGGTACTCCAAAGGGCTTGGATGCCCAATGCTTCGGCACCCAACAACATATTTTGAATGGCCGCCGCCGTGGCAGCATATTCCTCCAGCATTGGGATGCCGGTAGGCTGGGTTCTTTTCATTACTACTGCGATAATATGCGACACCGTAGTATACTGGTTCAGCAGATTGTTGAATTTGGCCGGATTAAACGATTCGGGCAAGGTATTTTCCTGATACAAGTTGGCGTGCTGCAAACAGAAATCTTGCAATGCGGCTCCCCCATAAACAAAAAATCGCCAGGGTTCGGTTCTGCCATGATTGGGTGCCCAGTTGGCCAATTCCAATAAGGCAGTTATCTGCTGAGCGGGAATACACTTGCCATTCATAGAAGCGGGCTTGCAACTTCTTCTCGAAGTGATTACCTGTTGTAGTTGCTCAAAAGCTGGAGTCATACAAGAAAAACTAAATCAATGGAAATAATAAACCGGCAGAAAGGGGTGATTAATATCTTTTATTGAATTGACCACCGCGGTTATTATCGTTGCGATTGCCGCCACCGCGGTTATCACGGGGAGCATTGGGATTATTGCCCCGGTTGTTTCCGCCACTCCGATTCCGGTTACCGCCACCGCCACCGCCGCGGCTGCTAAAGTTTTTGTTTTGCCATCTGCCACCCCCACTTCTTGGGAATTCGTCGCGCTCAAAATTTTGATTGCGGTGCTTGATAAAGGGAGTATTGCTGAATTCGAGCTGTCCGCCCGTAATATTATTCAGTTCTGCGCGTATTGAGTCGTCGTGTACCAGCTCTTTGTGCCAGTTGCTGTATGCCAGCTTCATGTAATAGGCAATCGCATGGGCAAAACCTGCTTTCTTTTCCGGATCTTCCTGTTGCAGTGCTTTATGAATTACCACTTCCAGATTTCTGCCTAAGTGTGGGTATTTGGGATGCCGCTTGGGGTAAGGTAGGGGATCTGGTTTTCGTTTATAGGTTTCTTTGGTTGGGATGGGATAGGGACTATCCACATCTAACTGAAAATTGCTAATAAAAAATAGGTGGTCCCACAATTTATGGCGGAAGTCTTCTACACTCTTCAAATGCGGATTCAGAAATCCCATCAATTCAATCACATATTGTGTTTGCTGTTGCCTTTTTTCACGATCTTCTATCGTAAGGAGGAAGTCAACCATCTTCTGCACGTGGCGGCCATATTCCTTCATTCCAAGAAAAACTCTACCGGTGTTGTAATCCATCTGTTCTGGTATCATGTACCTACAAAGATACGAATTCCCCGGTTATTGGGGAAGAATAGATGATTGGTAGGCATTTTACCCGCATTTTTTGAAAATCGGCCTGCAGCGGGGGAGCATATTTTTATCATGTGAAAGAAGGGTTCTATCTTTACTAAATGGATGCATTGATACAACAGATAGCCGACTGTAAAGCCGAAATGGCTCAGTTTGATAGCCAACAACCGGATGCAGCGGAAGTTTTTCGAATTCGATATCTCGGAACCAAGGGAGTAGTTAAATCCCTGATGGGGGAAATGAAGCAGGTTGCCCCCGACCAGCGGAAAGAGATGGGTCAGTTGATGAACGAATTAAAAGTGCTGGCCGAGCAGCAATGGGAACAATTGAAGGAGCAGCAACAAAAAGCTCCGGTTGCAGGGGGAGATACGATAGACCGATCCTTACCCGGAACAGCCCTAAATGCCGGAACCCGCCATCCACTTAGTATAGTGCGCAATGAAATTGTTTCAATATTTCGCCGATTGGGTTTTGCCGTAGCAGAGGGTCCGGAAATAGAAGACGACTGGCACAATTTTGGCGCCATGAATTTACCCGAAGATCATCCTGCGCGCGACATGCAAGATACTTTTTATATCCAACAGCAGCCAGCCTGGTTGCTGAGAACCCATACCAGCAGTGTGCAGGCACGCGTGATGGAACAGCAACAGCCCCCCATTCGGGTAATTTGTCCGGGTAGGGTGTATCGCAATGAAACCATCAGTGCCAGGGCGCATTGTTTTTTTCATCAGGTGGAGGGATTGTACATCGATGAGCAAGTAAGTTTTGCCGACCTGAAACAGACCCTGTATTTTTTTGTACAGGAGATGTTTGGTTCGAGTGTAAAAGTTCGTTTCCGCCCCAGTTATTTTCCATTCACCGAGCCCAGTGCAGAAATGGATATCAGTTGTTTGATTTGTGCGGGTAACGGTTGTAATATCTGTAAGCATTCGGGATGGGTAGAAATATTGGGAAGCGGAATGGTACATCCCAGCGTGCTGGAAAATTTTTCCATCGACCCCAATAAATACACCGGATTTGCTTTTGGAATGGGGATAGAGCGGATTACCCAACTGAAATTTCAGATCAATGATTTGCGGTTGTATTCACAGAATGATATTCGCTTTTTGCAACAATTTACAGGAGTTGTATAGCGCGATCTTCGGAAGATACCGCGTAGGGGTTACTTGTTTGCTGCCCTTCGACTGGCTGTTAAAGCCCCTTTACAACTAACCGCATGATACACGCAACCAAAGGTATTGTTCTCCGGTCTATTCCCTATGGAGATACCAGCATCATCAGTTCGGTATATACCGAGTTGTTTGGCTTGCAGCATTATCTGGTGAAAGGCATCCGAAAAACTTCCCGAAAGTCGGTTAGTAAGTCGGCCTGTTTTCAACCGGGCGCAATGGTTGAACTGGTTGTGTATCATAACGAGCAAAAACAATTGCAATATGTTCGGGAAGTAGATTGGAGTTATTTATATACCGGCATATTTAGTGAAGTAGTAAAAAATACCGTAGCCCTGTTTATGGTTGAATTGTTGCAACATAGTTTGCAGCAGCCCGAATCTAATCCCGAATTATTTTATTTTGTTGAAAGGAGTTTGCAAGAACTGGATAAGGGTTCTGATGGTGTAACGGCCAATCTTCCCCTGCTCTTTTCGCTGCAGCTGGCAGTGATGCTTGGTTTTCAATTGCTGGGCAATTACAGTTCAACTTTTCATGTATTGGATTTGCAGGAGGGGCAATTTGTGCGTGAGCGACCCACCCATCCTTATTTTATTGAAGGGAATGCGGCTTCGGTAACTGCCCGGTTATACCAGATAACTTCCTATGATCAGTTAGAAAATATGCAGCTAGATAGAAACCAGCGGAGGGAATTGCTGGAAAATTATTTGCAGTTTTTTGCCTTACATATTCATGATTTTGGAACCCTGCGAAGTTTGCCTGTATTAAAAGAGGTATTGCAGTAGGTGCGATTACCAGAGTCTTTGCACCTCGGTGGATTGCTGCAATTGACCTTCCTTACTCAAATTGTTCAGCAATAGAATCCCCGGTTGTTTACCGGGTTGCAGGCTTCCCAAACTTTTATTCATTTGCAGGGCTTCAGCTCCGTTGTACGTTGCCCAAGTAAGTAGCTCGGGGGTGGGTACTTCCGGAAAATGTTGCTGAATAGTATATAGTTCGTGTAAGATGCTTAGTGAGTAGTTGCTGGCTAAACTATCGGTACCCACTACAATCCGTGCACCAATGCGCCGCAGCTCAGCAATCGGGGGTAGGGTATTTTCTATGTATTGGTTGGCCCGAATACAAATGCACCAACAGATGCCTGGATGGAAGGATTGAGCCCATTGCATATCGGCAGTTTGGGTAAAGGTATCATGCACCAGTAACAGGGTGGCTGCTTCCTTCATAAAATGCAGTACCGATTGTAAACTGCTTTTTCCGGTTGGTTCAAATTCGGAATGGCCAATACCCAGGCTTTCGTAAAATAAGGGCCAGTTACCGGTACCATTTTCAAACAGCAACTGTTCATCTACCGATTCCTGGGTATGCAGGGTAACGGGTTGCTGCGAAAAATGGGGGCGTATTTTTTGCCAGAGTTTAGTTGATACCGAGTAGGGGGCATGCGGCGATAAAGAATGCCGAAGCGAATGGGTTGCAAATGCCTGTTCACACTCCAGGGCAGTTTGGTAACGGCTTTCCGCCACCGCAGGATGCCAGCCGGTGAGTTCAATAAAAGTATGATAAGTAATGGGGGAGTTGAGTTTGGTAGATAGGGTGGCTGTTTGATTGCTAATATCACCCACTGCCTGAACCCCTTGATTCCATAGCTGCTGATCGGCTATTTGAATAGCTTGCTGCTGCTTTTCTGCAGCAATTTCTCGGTTTTGCATAACCTGCTTAACAAACGAGATGAGTCCGGTTTTTTCTGGAATTACTCCCAGCATATAACTGAGTTCGAGGTGGCAATGGCAGTTGATAAAGCCGGGGGTTATCCAGCCATTCAGGATTTCTATATTATCCCCAGCCTGATTGGCGGGAACCAAATCCAGAATAGTGCCGGTATTATCTACCAGCAAAACAGTGCCGGCTTCTAATAGCTGTTGGCCATTGAATATGCGTTGGGGCTGAAGTTTTCGAATTGCCAATAGGAGGGGTTTGTAAGCAAAGGTAATTGCTAATAGATAAGTGGCTGCCGGAAGAATACGAGAAAAAATGCTTGTTTTTTCGGAATTTTGGCATCCTTTGGCAAAAAAGAGACAAAATTTTTATTGATTATCAGTTGATTATGAGCATTGCATCTAAAATAACTTATTTTTTGTTGGGAAAACTGATAGGGGTATCCTACCTTTGCCCTCCCTTAAAAAGAGGGATTTATTTGCCAGTGGGATAGCGCTGGTGTCAATTAAAAAGAAAAATTATGAGTAAACTACATTTCACCACCAAGCATGCGAATGCGGCTACGGTTCAGCACAACTGGTATGTGGTGGACGGTACTAATCAAACCGTAGGTCGGATTGCGTCTAAAATTGCGTCTGTACTTAGAGGCAAGAACAAAGCTTATTATACTCCCCACGTTGATTGTGGCGATTATGTAATTGTAATTAATGCCGATAAGGTTGTATTTACCGGTAATAAATTAGAAGATAAGCAGTACATCAATTATTCGGGATATCCTGGAGGTAAGAAGGAAGAAGCTGCCGGCGATTTGCTGAGACGTCGTCCGGAAGTAATTATGGAGCGCGCTGTAAAAGGTATGTTACCTAAAAACAGATTAGGCCGCAAGATGATTAAGAAGTTGTTTGTGTATGCCAGTGCTGAGCATCCGCATAGCGCACAACAACCTAAGCCTTTTGTTTATTAAACATTCGAGTAGTAAAGTAAGATACTATCTATCAACAGGCAGGTTCTAATAAAGTATCTGCCAAAAGACAAAAAAAATGGAAAAACAAAAAAATGCAGTGGGACGCCGTAAAGAAGCGGTAACCCGTGTGTTCGTTACCAAGGGTGATGGAAAAATCGTGGTAAACGACAAAGATTATAAAGCTTATTTCCCGTTGGTGTATTTGCAAAATCAGGTAGAAGCCCCTTTAAAAACGGCTGATATGTTGGGAAAGCTCGACATTGTAATTAATGCCCAGGGTGGTGGACTGAAAGGACAAGCTGAGGCTGCCAAATTAGGAATTGCCCGTGCTTTGCTCGAAGTGAACCCCGAATTGCGTCCTGCTTTAAAAGAAGCCGGTCAATTGAAGCGGGATCCTAGAAGTGTGGAGCGCAAGAAATTCGGTCACAAAAAAGCCCGGAGAAGCTACCAGTTCAGCAAACGTTAATCATTGGGGTTGTTGGAGAAGCCGTTGGTTATTTTACTTAATCGCTTCGCTTACAAAACCCGTAAACTATCAACTACAAAATCAGTAATAATGGAAAATAACACTTCATTACAGCAACAACTTCTGGACGCCGGTGTGCATTTTGGACATTTGAAAAAGAAGTGGAATCCAAAAATGTTACCCTACATCTTTGCCGAAAAGAAGGGCATTCACATCATTGATTTGAATAAAACCGTAGATCATCTGCAAGAGGCAGCCGCTGCTGTAAAGCAGATTGCGAAGAGCGGTAAAAAAATCATGTTTGTGGCTACCAAAAAGCAGGCAAAAGAGATTGTGAGCGAATGTGCAAAGCGGGTGAATATGCCCTATGCAACTGAGCGTTGGTTAGGTGGTATGCTTACCAATTTCAATACGGTTCGTAAGAGCGTAAAGAAAATGCAGAGCATCGAAAAAATGCTGGCCGATGGCAGTGCCGAAAGTTTAACCAAAAAAGAACGCCTTACCCTGAGCCGCGACCGCGATAAGATGGAGAAAGTGTTGGGTGGTATTGCTCAATTAGGTCGTTTACCGGCAGCCCTTTTTATGGTGGATATCGGGCATGAGCATATTGCGCTTTCCGAAGCCAAGCGTTTGGGTATTGCTACTTTTGGAATGGTAGATACCAATTCCGATCCTAATAAAGTTGATTTCGCTATTCCTTCGAACGATGATGCTACCAAATCAATTGCTATTATCACTAATTATATCACGGCTGCTATTGCAGAAGGTTTAGCAGAGCGCCAGGCTTCTAAAGAAGAAGAAGAAAGTGACGAAACCAGCAATGAGAATGAAGCTCGTGCTCGCAGACTGGAAGCGGAAGCACAATCTGAAGCTGGCCGTGGCGGAAGAGGCCGTGGTGGAGCCCCTGCAGGAACCCCAGCCGGTGCCCCCAAGCGCAGAATTGCCGGTGGTGGAGCCAGCCGTCGTCCTTCAACTGGAGGAAGCAGATAATTAGAAAGAGTTGTCTTCTTTCCTTTCATGCTGCAACAAGCAATGAGGAGGAAGGGCATTCTATAAACAGTATTTATTTTAATAAAAAGATTGATCGATATGTCTACAGTAACTATTACCGCAGCAGATATTAATAAACTTCGCCAAACTACCGGTGCTGGAATGATGGATTGCCGGAAAGCCCTTACCGAAACAAACGGAGATTTTGAAGCCGCCATCGATTGGCTGCGTAAGCAAGGGCAGAAAGTTGCCGCCAAGCGCAGCGATCGGGAAGCAAAAGAAGGCGTAGTAATTGCCCAAACTTCCGCAAATCAACAAACCGGATGGGTTGTGTGCATCAGTTGTGAAACCGATTTCGTTTCTAAAAATGCTGATTTTGTGGCTTTTGCACAGCAAATTGCTGATGCAGCGGTTGCCAACAATGTTGCTTCAGCCGAAGAGTTGAATGAAGTAGTAATCAACGGTGCCAAAGTAGCCGATATGATTAATGATAAATTAGCTTCTATCGGAGAAAAAATTGGGGTTTCCCGTTTCGAAAGAGTAGATGCTCCTTATGTGGCTTCTTATATTCACGGAGCTAACAGAATGGGTGTGCTGGTTGGTCTTTCAGAAGCTGCTGAAGAAGCTGGTAAAGACGTTGCCATGCAAATTGCAGCTATGAATCCACTGGCCGTTGATGCCGAAAGCATTTCTCCCGAAGCTATTGAAAGAGAAAGAGCGATTGTAGTAGAAACTATGAAAGCCGATCCTAAAATGGCCGGAAAACCAGATGAAATGATTGCTAAAATTGCAGAAGGAAAGCTGAATGCGTTTTTCAAAGAACAAACCCTGGTAGCACAACCTTTTGTAAAAGATGGTGCGATAAGTGTTGGAGATTACCTGAAAAAAGCTGGTGCTAATGTTAAGGTTACCACTTTTAAAAGAGTAGCCCTAGGATAATTTGCAAAAAACTGATTATATGATAACCGCCCTTTTGGGCGGTTTTTTTATGTTCGAGAAATAAGATAATTTCAAGTATTTAATAATTAACCACTACTTGTAAGTATGCAAACTTCTTCCTTGGTAGAAACGGTTGAGCAATATTGTAACCAATACCCCGCTCCCATTCGTAAACGTTTAGCGGCCATTCGCAGGTTGGTAAAAGAATTGGCTCCGGAAGCAACTGAAAAAATCAGTTATCGGATGCCTTATTATGCATTAAATGGGCGGCTGGTTTATTTTGCTGCGCACACCCATCATATTGGTGTATATCCAATGCCCTCTGCTATAAAAAAGTTTCAAAGTAAACTCCAACCTTATGTGTACGCTGCCGGTTCTATTCAATTTCCGCATACAGCCCCCTTTCCGCTTGAATTGATTAGAGCAATTATTGCTTTTCGGGTAAAGGAAAATCGAGAAAAAGCCTCTAAAGTATCTGCAAAAAATGCCCGTACTGCCCGGTAAGCAAGCAGTTTATGCACAGGGGAGTGAATTCTCCCAAAAAATAAGGTTATTTGCATACCTAATATAAATTCCTGCCATGCTACCCAAGTTCAAAAGAATCTTATTAAAACTATCTGGTGAAGCCCTTTTGGGTGATCAGCGAAACGGAGATCCCTTTAACCCCAAAATTATCGAGCAATATGCGCAGGATATTAAACTCGTAACAGAACTGGGTGTTCAGGTTGCGATTGTAATTGGAGGCGGAAATATCTATCGGGGTATGAATGAAGCGGACAGTGGAATTGAAAGGGCACACGGTGATTATATGGGCATGCTGGCAACAGTTATAAATGCGATGGCGATGCAGGCCATGCTAGAAAGAATTGGCGTATACACCCGTTTACAAAGTGCCATCAACATGGAGCAGGTAGCCGAACCCTATATTCGCAGAAAAGCTTTACGCCATCTAGAAAAAGGACGGGTTGTGATTTTTGGGGCAGGTACCGGCAACCCCTATTTTACCACCGACACGGCCGGCTCACTTCGGGCGATAGAAATGAAGGCGGATGTGATATTAAAAGGAACCCGGGTTGATGGTGTATATACCGCCGACCCCGAAAAGGACCCGACAGCCACCAAATTCGAAACCATTTCTTTTGAAGAATGTATTCGAAAAAATTTGAAAGTAATGGATATGACGGCCTTTACCCTTTGTATGGAAAACAAGTTACCCATCATTGTTTTTGATATGAATAAGCCGGGTAACCTATTACAAGTAGTTCAGGGAGGTTCCGTGGGAACGCTTGTGAGCTAATTCATCCATTCATGTATTAATTTTCGGCCATAGGGCTCTCTTTTGATAACTTAGCGGATATGAGAAAAATGCTGGTTCTGTTTTTGGTTCTAAGCTTCGGTAAGCCACTACTTGCCCAACAAACGCTTACCCTTTCCGATGCCATTAATATTGCCTTAAAAAATAGCCTCGATATACAGCTGGCAAAAAATAATCTGTCTATTAGTACCATTGCCGATGATGTAGGATTTGCTGGAGGATTACCGGTTGTAAATGCTACCATCAACGATAATGAGCAAGTAGTAAGCATCAATCAAAAATTTTCTGACCCTTCCCGGGATGTTAAGAGATCCAACGTGGGGTCGAATAATCTTTCTGCAGGCGTTACTGCATCTATGGTTTTGTACAACGGCAGCCGGATTACGGCTACCAAAAAAAGACTGGAAGAAATTAAAGGGCTTAACCAGCAAGTACTCGCTACCCAAATTCAGAATACCATTGCTGCTGTAATGACGCGCTATTATGATGTGGTTCGGCAGCAGGATTTTTTGAAAACTATTTACCAGTCAATTACTGCTTCTCAAAAAAGATTAGAAGTATTGAATATACGTAAAGAGTCGGGTTTGGCTAATCAGGCGGATCTGCTGCAGGCAAAAATTGATTTAAATGCACTGGAACAAAATCTACAAACCCAACAGCTGGTAATTGATCAAACCAAAACAGATTTGCTCAACCTGATTTTTATGAAGCCGGCGGATGCTTCCATTCTCATCCGAGATACTATAGTGGTTGATAATAAACTTTTATTGGATAGCATTCGAAAATACATGCCGGCTAATCCTTCCTTATTGGCTGCTTCTCAGCAAGTGAAAGTGAATGAGTGGTTGGAAAAAGAAACCGAGGCGCTGCGCTATCCAACCCTTCGAGCCAATACAGGGTATAATTTTAGCAATTCTAAAAGTGCTGCCGGATTTGCATTGCTTAACCAGAGTTATGGTCCATTTGTAGGAATAAACTTGGGGATTCCTATATATAATGGCGGAGTAAGCAAAAAACAGCAGCAGATTGCCGAAATCAATACCCGGAATGCGCGGCTTCAGTACGACAATATGTTTTTTGATATGGAAACTGGTATTGTAAGAACGTATCAGTCTTATAAAAGCAATCTTCTGCAACTACAAACCGAAAAGAAAAACTATCAGCTGTCATCCGAACTGCTCGATTTGGTTTTACATAAATTTGAACTGGGTCAGTCAACCATTTTGGATGTAAAGCAGGCTCAGGTGAGTTTCGAAAACGAAGGGTTTCGTTTGGTGAATCTGAGCTATGCAGCCAAAATAGCTGAAATTGAACTGAACCGAATAGCCGGTAAACTGGCTCCTTAATCTGGAGGTTTTTTTTCATAATCGTAGCATCCGACTAAAGCAATAAACATGTCGATTACCCCCTCCATTACCTCTCGGTTACCTCAGGTAGGAACTACTATTTTTACGGTAATGAGTCAGTTGGCCAAAACTTATGATGCGATTAATCTGGGTCAGGGTTTCCCCGATTTTCCCATGAGTCCTCAATTGGTTGAAGAAGTAGCAAAAGCCATGCGGGATGGGCACAATCAGTATACGCACATGAATGGCTACCCTTTATTAAGGGAGAGAATTGCTGAAAAAGTAAATAACCTCTACGGATATCCTATAAATCCCGAAACACAGATTACCATTACACCCGGCGGCACTTATGCGATTTATACCGCACTCACTTCTGTATTGCAACCGGGTGATGAAGTGATTGTTTTTGAACCCGCCTACGATAGCTATATTCCCAATATTACCATCAATGGAGCGGTTCCTGTGCTTATTCCTTTAACCTTTCCAGACTATCGGATTCCTTGGGATGAGGTGAGAAAAAAAATAACATCCCGTACCCGAGTAATTATGTTGAATACGCCTCATAATCCCACCGGCATGATTTGGCAGGAAGCGGATATGCGCGAATTAGAAAACATTGTTGCGGGTACTTCTATTTTTGTGTTGAGTGATGAAGTATATGAGCACTTGATTTATGATGCACAAATTCACCAAAGTGTATTGCGGTATCCTGCATTGCGCGAGCGGAGTTTTGTATGTTTCTCTTTTGGCAAAACCTATCATTGTACCGGATGGAAACTGGGCTATTGCATCGCTCCAGAAAGCATGATGCAGGAATTTAGAAAAGTACATCAGTTTAATAGTTTTTCCTGTGATACTCCTAAGCAGGTAGCATTGGCAGAATATATGCTGGATACCAATGCCTACTTAACGCTGGGTGCAGCGGTACAACAGAAAAGAGATTACTTCTGTAAATTAATGCAATCCACTCCCTTTGAATATATACCCTCTTCGGGAAGTTACTTTGCTTGTTTTCGCTATGGTCATTTTAGTAATGAACCAGATCGGGAAATGGCGATTCAGTTAACCAAAGAGCATGGGGTAGCTACCGTGCCGGTTTCTGTATTTTATCAGGATAATACAGACCACAGGGTATTGCGTTTTTGTTTTGCAAAAAAAGAAAGTACACTGGAGGAAGCCGTAAAAAGGTTACAGACATTTCATCCATAACCTTCTGCTTAGCCTACCATCCATCCCCATCGAGCAGATTTCCTATTCCTCCCAACATACTTCCTTCTTCTCTGCGATTGGTGGTGCCGTATTGTAAAATTCTTCCAGCCAGTCTACTGATGGGTAGGGTTTGAATCCAAACTTTACCCGGCCCACGCAGCGTGGCAAAAAATAATCCCTCGCCGCCAAACAAACTGTTTTTGATACCGCCTACCATTTGAATATCATATTCAATGCCGCCGGTAAACCCAACTATACAGCCGGTATCAATTTTTATTAGCTCTCCTGGCTGCAATATTTTTTCTACTATATGCCCACCAGCATGTAAAAAGGCCATGCCATCGCCTTGCAATCTTTCCATAATAAAACCTTCACCTCCAAATAATCCCGTTCCCAATTTTCGTTGAAATTCTATACCGATGCTTACCCCTTTGGCAGCACAGAGAAAAGAATCTTTCTGGCAAATAATGGTATTATTCAGTTCTGCTAAATTCAACGGAATAATTTTACCGGGGTAGGGGGAAGCAAATGATACCTGTTTTTTCCCTTGACCTGCGTTGGTGAAAGCCGTCATAAATAAATTTTCACCTACCAATACGCGTTTTCCCGCATTCAACAGTTTCCCAAACAATCCACCGGTTTGCTGTTTGCTTCCATCACCAAATATGGTTTCCATAGCAATTCCGTCATCCATCATCATAAAAGCACCCGGTTCGGCAACAGCGGTTTCTCCGGGATCTAGTTCAACTTCTACATACTGCATTTCTTCCCCAAAAATTCGGTAGTCTATCTCGTGGTTCGCTATCATATACTTTGTTTTGATACAAAATTACTATGCTAGGGTATTAAGCGGCGGGAAGATTTTTCTACAATGCTGGGTTACTGGAATAGTGGTTGTAGCGAATGACCAGTGGTAATCGACAAACAAAAACCGCCCTGAAAACAGGGCGGTTCAGTTAAAACCATTGTCCTAAATCCTATTAAAACCAGCTTCCTATAAACAATTCATTTACGTGGGGGTTTTTGGCAAATTTCTCTGCTCTTCTTTTGCGCTTTATCCGATGTGATAATAGGGTAATTACCATTAAGGGCAAAAACAGCAAAGTGAGTGGGGGAATGCCCAGCATACTGATCCACTTACCTCCAAACATCCGCTGCATCGGTCTGCGTAATCTTTCGGCTATCAGGTACATCGCCGGAACAATAATCAACGTCATAAAAAATGCGAAAGCTAGTCCAAAAATAATTGTCCAGCTCAGCGGTCTCCAGAATGCCACATTATCTCCTCCAAAGAAGATATGGGGATTTAGCTCGCTGAATAGGGTAACGAAGTTGATATTGAATCCAATCGCAATGGGTATGAAAGCCAAGATAGCGGCAACTGCCGTTAACATAACCGGAATAATCCGGGTTTTACCGGCTTGAATGGCGGCCTCTCTTGTTTTCATCCCTCTGCCACGAAGCTCATCGGTAAATTCAATTACCAGGATACCATTTTTTACCACAATACCCGCTAAGCCCACAATACCAAGTCCCATGAAGATACTGGAAACATCCATTCCTGTGATGGCATAACCTAGAAATACCCCAATTACGCTGAAGATGATTTCCGTTAAAATGATTACCGATTTACTGATTGAGTTGAATTGTAAAACGAGCGTGAAAAGTATAAGCATCAGTGCAATCAATAGCGCCTTACCTAAAAAGGCAACGGTTTCGGCTTGTTGTTCTCCTTCTCCGGTTTGTTTAACCGTTACACCTTCCGGCAAATTTTTATAGTTGGCAATATGCTTTTCCAGCACCTGATTAACGCCAGTTGGGTTAAACCCTTCATTCGTTAATACGTTGGAGCGAAGGGTGATTAATCTTTTTTGATCTTTTCTTTTTACACTGCCTAAAGTTGAAGTAGGCTCAATATCTACCAAGGCACTGATGGGAATATTTTTTACTGCTCCGCCCGCTGCCATATCGCGGAAGGATATTTTCATATTCAACAGATCCGTTAAATTTTTCCGTTGAAATGAATTGTTCCGGAGTTGAATTTTATATTCATCTTTACCTTCCTTGATTTTAGAAACCTCCAACCCAAACAACGCAGTTCTGATTTGTTGACCAATCTGTGCGGTTGAAACCCCTTCAATCAATGCCCGCTGCCGATTGATGGTAAAAGTGATTTCCGGATTATTTAAGTCCACATCCATTTTCAATTCTTCCACACCGGGAACCTGAATGGAGTCGAGGTAATTTTTCAGGTCAGTTGCGCTTTTAATGAGCTGATTAAAATCTTCGCAGGCAATTTCAATATTGATGGGGGGGTCAGTAGGTGGACCAGAACTTTCCTGGTCTATACTAAATTCGGCTCCCGGTATTCCAGTCATTACTTTGCGAATACTGTCTAGATAGGGTTTGGTAGATACTCCGTGGCGTTTTTCGAATTCTACAAATGAAATTTGTAAGCGGCCCAGTTCACTGCGGGTGCTGCGGTCTCCCAATACCGGATCACCTGCACCCACTGCCACGTTGCTGATAACACTTTCTACAATGGGATTGGTTTTTCCGTTACCAATTCCCAATACTTTGTTCACGCGATTTTCGAGTTCTCGGGTAATGGAGTCGGTATACTTAACATCCATACCAACGGGCAGTTTTAGATACACATAAATCTGGTTGGGGTCGGGTTTTGGAAAAAATACAACCTGGGTTCGGCCACTTTTAATAGATCCTACAAATAGAAGTAAGGAAACAAATAGCAGGGCGATGGTTCCGAGCAGCAAATGTACAGGTCTCCAACCCTTAAGGGCCCAGCGGAGGAGTTGCTCGTATTTGTTCATGATGGCGGGTAACACTTTTTGCTGAAAGTTGGCGATGGCATCTGATAACACGTAGCGATTCAGTATCCAAAGCAGCATAAACAAAAGCAGGAGATTGCCTGCAAAAGGGAAGCCAAATAGGTTTAATAGTATTCCCCCAATCACGCCAACCCAGAAGAGTTTCACCTTAAACATGTCCGACTTCTTTTTTATTACCTCGTCATCTTCATGGTTCATGAAATCGACTGCGAATACCGGGTTCATGATAAAGGCTACCACTAAAGAGGCGGCCAGGGTAAAAATCAGCATGGTGGGCAGATACATCATGAACTTTCCAATGATGCCAGGCCAGAAGAGTAATGGAAAGAAAGGAGCCAGCGTGGTTACGGTTCCTGCCAGTACCGGAATAAATACTTCTCCGGCTGCCATGCGAGCTGCCAGGCCTGTGGGAATTTTCCCCTTACCCTGCATAAAAATTCGGTGGGTATTTTCAATAACCACAATGGCGTCATCTACAATAATTCCGAGTCCGAACAACAACGCAAACAGTACAATAAAGTTGAGGGTTACATGCGAACCTACTATCAGGTCGGCAGCGGGTAAAAACACAAATGCCACAAACATACTCAGCGGAACAGATAAGGCCACAAAGAAGGCATTAACTACCCCCATGAAAAACATCAATACAATCAGCACCAATACAAATCCGATGATAATGGAATTCACCAGGTCGTTAAAGGAGGTTCGGGTTTTTATACTTTGGTCGCCGGTGATTACTATATTTAAATCTTTCGGAAAAACTTCTGCCTTAGCGGTTTCTACAATTTCTTTAACGCCATCACTGCTTTCAATCAGGTTTTCGCCATTTCGCTTGATGATGTTAAGGGTAACTACATTTTTCCCATTCAGCCGCGCGTAGCTTTCTCTATCCTTAGTAGTGTCTATAATGGTGGCAATATCTTTTAAATAAACAGGAGAGCCGGTTTGATTTCTAATTATTATAGCGGCTATATCGTTTGCCGATTTTAATTGTCCCTTAATCTGCAGGTTTCTTCTCATATCGCCCACTTCCAGCAAGCCAGCTGAGATGTCCATGTTTTCTCTTTTGATAGTATTGTTGATATCATCAAAAGTTACGCCAGCACTTTGCATCCGGTAGATGTCTACATTAATCTGAAATTCTCTTTCAGGGGCTCCCACTATTTCAACCCGGTTGATTTGTTTCAGGTTTTCTAATTTGTCTTTTAAGTCGTCGGCAAAATTTTTCAGCCGCGTTAAATCGTAGTCGCCACTCAAATTCACATACATGATGGGCTGTTCACTCAGCGAAATTTCTAGGGCAGTGGGTTCTTTGGTAAGGTCTTTCGGCAAATCTTGTTTGGCTTTATCAATGGCATCTTTAATTTTTTGCAGCGCTATGTCTGTTTTTACGTCGGTGTCAAATTCAATTTGAATGGCCGAAAAATCTTGCTGTGAAGTGGAAGTGAATTTTTTAATTTTTGCTCCAGTAATCCCTTTGATTTGTTTTTCGAGCGGTCGCGTTACCAGATTCTCAATGTCTTTAGGAGAATTACCTACATATACAGTTTGTACAAATATGGTAGGGATTACTATATCAGGAAATTGCTCTTTGGGCAAGGTTAGAAATTGGTAAATACCCCCCAAGCTTACAAACAACATCAGCAAATAGATAGATGTTTTATTCTTGATACTCCAGGTGGTTGGCATGAATTCTTTAAACTTGCCAGTAATCTGTTGAATGCTCATAATAATATTTTAAAAATCTGTTCCCCAACTGGAGAAGTAGAAATCAAAGTGATAATTAGTAAATCAATTTATTTTACTCCCGTAGTAATCAGTTGCCCGTCGAATAATCCCTGAAAGCCTTCACTGATAACCTGATCTCCGAGTGCTAGACCACTTTTGATTTCCAGTTTGTCTGCATAAAATTGTCCGATGATTACCATTTTCTTTCTGGCATAGGTTTTATCACCTTCTTTCGACAGTACCATTACGTATTTTCCTTTCTCGTCACTCTGTAAAGTATTCACCGGAACAGAAATAGCTTTCGAATTGCTGTAGTCCATTATTTTAACAAGTGCAATTTGATTGGGATGAAAATCTTTATCAGAAGGTATTCTGGCTTCCACATGAAAGCTACGACTATTCGGATCGATTATTTTTCCTGTTAAGCTTATATTACTCGATACGGTTTTATTAATATCAGGTAAAGTGATATTAATTGCCTTGCCGGTGGTTACCCGGTCAATATAGTTTTCAGGAATTTGGGTGGTTACTTTCAGTTGGGTAGTATTTACTATTTTGATTTGCATCCCCCCCATAAAAGTTTCCCCTACGCGAATATTTACTTCTTCTGCCACGCCCGACACATCACTGTATACATTGGTCATTTGGAGTTGTTCTTTGGTAATTTTTATTTGTTCCTGCATGCCCTTGAGTTGATTTTCCAGGGTTTCTACGTTATTCTTGGCAGTAATCAGTTGAACTTCTGTGCCAATATTTTGTTCCCAAAGATTTTTTTGTTTTTGATATATGTTGCGGGCAAAGCTTAATTGACCTTTCATGGTTTCTACACCCTGCTCGGCTGAAACTAAACTTTGACGGGCGATGGCATCATCCAGTTTCAGCAGGAGTTGGCCTTTGTTTACATAGTCGCCGCGCTTCACTGAAATTTGTTTCACCTGTCCGGGCATACCACGTGGCGTAACGAATGATATATTCTCCGATTCAACTTTTCCCTGTAATTCGATATAATGATTAAATGGCTGATAGCTAATAGGAGCATCTACTGATACTAGTTTGGCATTTTCTGCTTTTGCAAACGCAGGATCTAGCTTCGAGATTTCTTTTTCGAGCTTACCTATTTTTACTAACAGGTTATCTTGTTGTTTTTTCAAATCGGCCAATTCGGTTTTCTTTTCTGCTACCGCTTCCGAATCATTCGATTTGGTTTTTCCACAACCCGCAGAGATAAGCAGAATAGAAAATAGAGATATAGATATTAGTTTCTTCATGATAGAGTTTTATGGCTGGGTTCTAATTATAATTTTCCGGTAGCTTTCAAGTAATCTATTCTTGCTACGATTGCTCCGTACAGAGCAGATAAATAATTGTTTTGTGCGGTTATTAAATCGGTTTGCGCTGCTGAAATTTCAACATTGGATCCTGTTCCGATTTCGTATTTTTTTCTGGTTTGATTATATACTTTTTCGGCCAGCTCCATGTTTTTTTTCTGGAAGCGTAGGGTGTTTTGTGCGGTGTTGAAATTGATTCTGGACTGCTCTACTTCGTTGTCAATGGTGTTTCTCAGATTCTCCAGTTGATTATTGGTTTGGCGCAAATCAATTTTCGATTTGGCTACCCGGGCATCTTTGGCAAATCCGCTGAAGATGGGTACCGTTAAATTTAATCCTATAAATGAGGTGGTGAACCAGTCACCATCTTTCACAAACAAATCAAACGTATTCCGTTGTGCATTTTTGTTGTAGGCTGCGTTCAGGTTCAGGATTGGCAAATAACTTAGCTGATATCTTTTGATATTATATTCATTCAGTTTCTTGGCCAATTCCAAGTATTGGTATTCTTTTCTATCTTGGTATTGGAATCCGGTATCTGCCAGTATATTAGCTTCAATCTGGCCATCCGTTATTTTGTCGGTGAGTTCCAATGTGTCTTTCGCTGGCATACCCAACAGGGTTTTAAGCCCTAGGTAACCGATTTCAATACTATTGAGTGCTTTTATTTTTTCAGTATTCAGGTTGGTTAACTGAATAGATACTTTATCCTCATCTAATTTTTCGGCAAACCCATTATTATATAAGATGCGGGTATCGTTTTCAAGTTTCTCCAGGCGTTGAATATTCGCATCTAAAATTTTGATTTGCGTTTTACTGGCAACCAGTTGATAATATACTTTGTAGATATTGGCTTTAATAAGCTCTTCTGTAACCTCTACGTTTTTCAATTGAAAATCAACGGAAGTTTTTCTGGCTTGTAATCCAACAAATACTTGCCCATCAAATAAGGTTTGTTGTAATTGAATACCAACAGTTGAGTTATATTTTGTTCCAAATCGAACGGGTATGTAGGAGCCGGGTGGCTGACCAAAAATTTCACCCGGTAGCAGGGATACCGGCAGTTCGATATAATTCATTAGGTTTCCCGTGCCAGTAATACCAGGGAGTGCTGAAGCTGTAATTTCCCGATTGGTTTCTTTTTGTGCCTGCACATTTAAAAGGGCATTTTTCACCTGCACATTATTGACTTTAGCAAAATCAAGTGCTTGCTGAATGCTGAAAGCATAGTGATGATTGGCTTTCGGAGCCTGACCGCTAGCTGAGCGAGGGGTTGCCGTTGCGGCAAAAAGAATTATATAGAGTATGCAATAACGGGTCATGCTGGAATCAGATTTTTACTTAGTTGCTTGTAATGTTCAATCATTAAACGACCTTCCTCGCTGGCAATTCCATACAAGAAATTGTCGGTGGTTTCGGCTATCAGTTGGGGAAGGTTAAAATGTTCGCCGGGAAAAATTTCCGGATTAAAAATTAGAAACATCGAGGCCAACCGGAATCGTGCAATCAGATTGATATTGATATCCTTACGATACAGGCCTTCTTGTTTTCCCCTGTTTAAATTGTTAACGATCACCTCAAATAAAAACTTGTTTTTGTGATCGTTGTATTTATTGAAGGCGCCGGTGTGGTATTTCTCTAAATCGAAAATCACCGCCGGATTCATTTTACTGAGAATTTTCTTAACCGTATCGATGCTCAGAAAAACTTCATGGATGGCGTTTTCACTTTCTTCCAGTTGGGTTTTACAATCGTTTCGGTTGATATTCAATACAATTTCAATGGCATCTTCTACCAATTCATCCTTATCCGCATAATAGAGGTAGATGGTTTTCTTGCTCATCCCCAATTGGGTGGCAATCTCATCCATGCTCACGCTTCGAATGCCCAAACGCATGAATAACTCATACGCTTTTGCTACAATTCTTTCTGCCGTGTTTTCCATATTTAAAGATTGCAACAAAACTAAGGAAACTTTTTATGTAACAAAAGTTTCTTTGATAATTTGCAACAAATTTTAACAAAAATTAACTAAAATTTGCAAATGAATATAAAACAATATAATATGTATAATATAATGTAAATATATAAATGTATAATGTGGTGTAAATATATGGTTACCAAAATTTCCTTTGATTTTTGCTTGCCAGTATCCTCGGCAGTGAACTTACTAGAAATGAAAAATGAGGGGTATCCGAGAAGGGTGTAATTTTGCAGTGGTAATCAATCATTTTAGTATGCAACAGCCGGAGATCCCCTTTTCATTTCGCCGCTTGATCAAACGGTTACTCACTTATTTTCTGCAGGGACTAGTTGTACTGGCACCCATAGGCATTACAATGTGGGTGGTTTTTGGATTATTCAATTTTGTGGATAGCATCCTCCCTAATATCTTACATGTGTTGGCGCCCAATTGGATGGAGGTGGATGCAAATGGCCAACTAAAAAAAATACCTGGCATCGGATTTTTAGTGGTGGTGTTGCTGGTATTGTTCACCGGATGGATTTCTTCTATGTTGTTTTTCAGTAGGGGAGTAGCTCTATTAGATAATTTACTGGAGAAAACACCCGGTATCAAGTTTATCTATTCGTCTGTAAAGGATTTTCTGGAAGCGTTTGCTGGCAATAAGAAAAAATTTGATAAGCCTGTTTTGGTGAATGTAGATGGCGCAGGAGTTTGGCGGGTAGGTTTTATTACCCAATCTACCAGCCTTGCCCTGGGAATGCCTGACCATGTTACCGTTTATGTGCCTCATTCTTATGCAATTTCAGGAATCACCTATCTGGTACCCGTTGCTAATATTCGTTCCCTAACCGGTATTGCAGCATCAGACGCTATGAAGTATACCATTTCGGGTGGGGTAGCAGAAATGGACCATCGAAATAGCGGGTCAGCTGTATCGGAGAACCTCTCGGGAGATGCCTAAGTAAGCATCCTTTTTAGGGATTAACAGTTTATCGGGCACAGTTTTGCGGCAAATGTTTTTACTTTGCACTCATCATCATGAAGCTACACAATTTTAATTCTGGTCCTTCTATATTACCTGCACCAGTGCTGGAAGAGGCTGCAAATGCCATACACAACTTTAATAATACTGGCTTATCTATTTTAGAAATTGGGCATCGAACGGCAGCCTTTGGCGAAGTAATGGATGAGGCCAAGCGCTCGGTAAAGCAACTGATGGAATTATCAGACGACTATGAAGTGTTGTTTTTGCATGGGGGAGCTACTACGCAGTTTATGCAGGTACCCATGAATTTATTAGATGCTACCGATACGGCTGCTTATTGCATCAATGGTATTTGGGGAAAGAAAGCCGCTAAAGAAGCCACTTTTTTTGGAAATGTGTTTACTGCGGCCGATACCACCGATTTTGAACATACCTGTATTCTACAGCCAGCAGCGTTGCCGGCCGATACCAAGTATCTTCATATCACCACCAATAATACAGTAGAAGGAACACAATGGCATCAAATTCCCGAAGTGGATGTACCATTGGTTGCCGATATGAGCAGCGATATTTTTTCCCGACCCATGGAATATAACCGGTTTGCCTGCATCTATGCCGGAGCCCAAAAAAATATGGGGGCAGCAGGCGTTAACCTGGTGGTGCTGAGAAATGATATTGTAGGAAAAAGAAAGAAAGCAATTCCTGCCATCATGGATTATCAGCAACATATTGCTGCCGGATCATTGATGAACACTCCACCCGTATTTTCGGTATATGTGAGTATGCTTACCCTTAGATGGATTATCCGCGAGGGAGGTCTTCCCGAAATGGAACGCAGGAATCGAGCCAAAACTACCTTACTATATAATACATTAGACGATCATCCGCTTTTTACAACCCGGGTAAACCCAGATAGCAGAAGTTGTATGAATGCTGTTTTCTTTTTAACCAATCCTGCACTAGAAGCACCCTTTCTGGAGCTTTGCAAAGAACAGGGAATGATTGGCGTAAAAGGCTATCGAACAGTAGGCGGCATTCGCGTAAGTATGTACAATGCTTTGGAATTATCCAGTGTACAAGCATTTTGCGATTTGATCAATTACTTCACTGAAAAAAACGGTTGATGGAATCCAACCCTCCCGTTTTTGTTTCCCGACTAGCATTTTGTATTGCCCTGTTTTTTATTGGATGTTCAAGCAGTATTAGTCAAACCATTGTAACCGGTATGGTAAAAGATGCAGCATCGGGCCAGCCCATTGCTTCTGCCAGTGTTTTGTTTCGGGGAGGTAAGGGTACGGCAACCGATAGTATGGGGAATTATCGATTGAGTTCCTCTAACTTAAAATTTACCCAGTTACAAATCAGTTATGTTGGGTATACAACCCAATACATCAATTTCGAACCGGGTAAAGAGACGGTTATTAATGGTTCGCTGGAAATAGATTTAAGATATATTAATAGCGTAACGGTGTCTACTTCAAAAAGGGCTCCGTATAAAAACAAGGGCAATCCGGCTGTTGAGTTGATTAATAAAGTGATTGAGCACCGGGCAGAAAATCGAGCAACGGCCAGTGATTATTTATCGTATACCCAATATGAAAAACTCACTTTATCAATGAGTAATTTTTCCGATAAAATAACGGCTTCCCGATTACTGAATCAGTATAAATTTTTATTCGACAACCGCGATACAACAACCGTTGCGGGAAGAATTTTATTGCCGGTATATATTCAGGAAACCATCAGTAAAAAATGGTGGCGAAAAAATCCGGCTGCCGCTAAAACAGTGGTGGAGGCTGAAAAGCAGGTTGACTTTGGTTCGTATGTTGATAATAAAGGAATTAATCTCTACCTGAACCGGTTGTATATGGATGTGGACATATACGAGAATAACATACCGTTATTTACCTATCAGTTTTTGAGTCCGATAGCCAGTTTATCGCCCACTTTTTATCTATTCTATATCCGCGATACGATAACGGATGCCAATGGAGAAAAGTTTATTAAATTATATTTTACCCCGCGCAATACTGGTGACCTGTTATTTAGGGGTAATATGCTGATAACCCTAGATGGCCGATATGCCGTAAAAAGTATCAATCTATTCATCAGTAAAAATGCGAACCTCAATTTTGTTCGTGAGATGAATATTGATTTGAATTTCCAAAAAAACACCGATGGAAGATACTATCTGATTAGTAGCAAAACAGGGGCAGATGCGGGAATCAACCGATCGATGCGGGGAGGAATATATGGCGAACGAACGGTAAGTTTTCAGCGATACGACCGCGAAACGCCCATTCCCGACAGTGTATTTGCCGGAGCGCCTTCGATTCGGGCTCCGGATGCTGCCAGCCGTGGAAGCAACTACTGGCAGCAGAATAGGCACGATACCCTTAAACAAACTGAATCAGCCATTTATACCAATATAGACAGTTTAACCCGGATGCGTTCTTATCAAAGAGCGATGGGACTGATGGTATTTCTAGTAGATGGATATGTTTCTTTGGGTCCGGTGGAATGGGGCCCCTTTGCAGCATTTTATAGTTTTAATCCAGTGGAAGGATTTAAGCCAAGATTGGGTGGCAGAACTACGCCCCAGTTCAGTAAGCGAATTTATTTAGAGGGCTATGGTGCCTATGGGCTGAAAGACGAACAGTTGAAATATTTTCTACGCACTACTTATTCATTGAATAATAAATCTATTTATCAATATCCGCTCAGCTTTATTCGTGCCAGCTATCAGTACGATACCAAAATTCCAGGACAAGAACTGCAGTTTGTATCAGAAGACAATTTTTTACTATCATTTAAACGGGGCCTCAACGACAAGTGGTTATATAACCGCAATTTGGTAACGGAATATGTTCATGAGTTTCCCCGGAATGTAGCCATTACATTGGGAGGAAAAAATTGGATACAGCAGCCTGCCGGCAGTATCGTGTATAATAAAACGTTGAATGGAATTCCGGTACAGGTAAAAGAATTAACTACCACCGAATTTTATGGAGAGGTCCGCTGGGCACCCCATGAGCAGTTTTATCAAAGTAAGGTATATCGCATTCCCATCGTGAATAAATATCCTATTTATACACTTCGGTTTATTGCGGGGGTAAAAGGGGTGTTGAACAGCGAATTTACTTATCAGAATCTGAGTGGAAGAGTAGAAAAGCGGGTTTATTTATCTCGGTTTGGGTATAGTGATGTGGTGCTGGAGGGGGGATATATATTTGGCAAACTGCCTTATCCATTGATTACGATACACCGCGCCAATCAAACGTATTCGTACATGTTGGAATCGTATAATCTGATGAATTTTCAGGAGTTTGTAAGTGATCATTATTATTCCATCAACATCAATCATTATTTTAATGGTTTACTACTCAATCGGGTTCCGCTGATAAAAAAATTGAAGTTGCGAGAGGTGATATCCTTAAAGATGTTATACGGCGGTGTACGTGCCGAAAATGATCCTCGATTGCATCCCGACTTAATACAATATCCTCAAATGGAGGGGCATCCAACCACCTTTACATTAGAGGCAAAGCCTTATTTGGAGGGGAGTGTAGGAATCTGCAATCTTTTAAAACTTTTTAGGGTTGATATTGTTAAAAGATTCTCTTATCTTGAAAACCCAAGTGTATCTCCCTGGGGGCTCAGGGCCAGATTTAAATTTGATTTTTAACGCAAACCTGCATACCCTTACAAATACTCCTACTTGAAATTTTCGATTCATACATCCCCATTACGCTGGTGTAACTTTCACATCCGAACGCTACTTGTAGTTTCTTTTATATTACTAACTGTGTGCCCTGCTTTTTCGGCAGACCTGTTTCATCGTTCAACAGCTCCGTTTGTGGTAGCTGATACTTTTCCAGTGCCAAAAGGCAATCCCTTGCAGCTTTTTTATTTGCAACGAACTGCCAACACCAATACCATTGTATGCGAGTTAAACGTGAATGCCAAAGGTGTTCCGGATCCGGAAAAACCCATCAATGTTTATTGGATTCTTTACACAGAGGGAGGTGCCAAAAAAGAGTTAAATTATATTCAACGAAATTTCGCCTACGGAATAGATGCGAAGGCAATGGGGAATGGGGTGTATCAACTGAATTTTGTTTCTTATAAAAAGCGATTGTTTTATTTGAAATGGCATGCCGCCGGTAACCGATATCAGGTATTTGCGCCTATCAATAACAAAGAAGCGGTTTTGCAGCGAATTTTTGTTAAAGTTGAGGGAGGCTCATTTTGGTTACCCAATATAGTTTATGTAGAGTTTCGAGGTACCGATCCTGTTACTGGAAAAGAGGTTATTGAAAGATTTAAACCGTAGTGTGAATATTTAAATACGTGTATCTACCTTTTTTTCTCCGCTTGCTTTTCTTTTTTTCGGATATTTGCAGATGGCTTTGATTCAACCCTTTCGGGCATTGCGCCCGCAACCACAACTGGCAAGTCAGGTAGCCAGCTTACCCTATGATGTTTTAAGTAGTGCGGAAGCCAAACTGGCGGCGAATGGAAACCCTTATTCATTTCTGCACATCACGAAAAGCGAAATTGACTTACCTGAGGCAATTAATGGGTACGATGCCACGGTTTACGAAACTGCCAAAACGAATTTAGCCGCCTTCATCAGCCGCGATGTACTTTTCCATGAAAGTAAACCTTGCTTCTATATTTATCAGCTTACGATGAATGGGGTTAGTCAAACCGGTTTGGTTGCCCTCAGCAGTATAGATGATTACGAACACAATATCATCCGCAAACACGAGTTTACCCGACCTGAAAAGGAATTAGACCGGATACAACATATTACCATTTCTGGTGCACAAACAGGTAATGTATTTTTGGCTTATCGAAATCAGGAGGCCATTGATCAATTGATTGACAACTGGAAGGCAACCAAAAATCCGGTAAATGATTTTACGGCACCGGATCAAATTCAGCATACCGTGTGGATTATCAACGATGATACCGTAATGGAAAAACTGGTGCAGTTGTTTGCCGATCAGGTACCTTTTACTTATATAGCCGATGGGCATCACCGTGCAGCTTCTGCTGCTAAAGTGCGGAATAACATACAAGGAGCTATTCCCGAAGGAGCCGATTATTTTTTAACTACTTTATTTCCTTCCAATCAATTGCGAATTCTTGATTATAATCGAGTAGTAAAAGATTTGAATGGACATACCCCAGAGGCACTCTTAGCCGCAGTTGCTGAAGATTTTCACATTGAGTCATTCGGAAAAGAAGTGGTACGTCCGCAAGTCCCTCATCAGTTTGGTATGTATTTGCAGCAAGCATGGTATCGCCTTACTGCATTACCCGGTTCGTTCACTAACGATCCGATTGGTGTGCTAGACGTTACCATTTTGCAAAATAATTTGCTGGCAAAATGGCTGGGTATTCAAGATCAGCGAACAGATAAACGCATTGACTTTGTTGGGGGAATTCGAGGACTGGGAGAATTAGAAAAGCGGGTGAATAGTGGTGAAATGGCCATTGCTTTTAGTTTATTCCCTGTTTCAATTGAACAACTTTTTGCTATTGCGGATAGTGGCGAAGTGATGCCGCCCAAAAGTACCTGGTTCGAACCCAAACTTCGAGATGGGTTGCTTACTCACCTCATATACGAATCATAGGAAGATTTCCCTCCTGATTTTTTGTCACAATTGCTAAACTGGGTTTGCCATTATCAGTCATATTTGGTACTTTGTGTATAAGATTGGCTTGCTATATATGTTGAGTTTTCGGGAGATAAAAGAGGGTGGATCATGGATTTTTTTGCCGGAATTCACTCGCTCTTTCCAGTGGTATACCCCTACTCCCTCCTGCTGAACTGCTTCCGCGTTTATGTGGCAATCCTCTTTTTTGTTTTAGGAAAAACTTTCCTGCTGGATCTTTGTTTATATATATTTGTTTATGTATAATCAAAATACAATAAAAATATTTTATTAAAAACATAATCATCAATTATGGAATTCAGGAGATTATTCGATTGCGTAGATCATCAATTAGCCAATTTTCCAACAGAAGCGATGCTGGTTGCCAAAGAGAAGGGGGAGTGGGTAAAACACAGCACACAGGAAGTGGCAGATACTATAAATGCTTTGTCGGCAGGCTTATTGCAATTAGGTGTGAGCGGACACGATTTCAGTCCCGAGGGCAGTGATAAAATTGCCATCATCAGTAATAATCGTCCGGAATGGGTTTTCACCGATCTGGCTGTTCAGCAAATTGGTGCCATTTTGGTTCCATTGTATCCTACCACCAATCCCCTGGAAGTTGAATTTATTTTTAATAATGCGGCTGTTAAGTATGTGTTTGTAAGTAACCAGGAAATGTACGACAAGGTAAATGCCTTACGAAGTAAAGTGCCTTCCTTGAAAGATATTTTTGTGTTTGATGAAATTCCGAATACAAGGCATTGGAAAACCCTATTGGTAGAGAAGCGCAGTCCTCAATTGGAGCAATTAGTATCTATTAAAGCTTCCATACCCGCATCTCATTTGGCAACTATTATTTATACTTCGGGAACAACAGGCACCCCTAAAGGAGTTATGTTGAGTCATAAAAACATTTATTCGAATGTGATGATGAGTAAGGAAAGTTTTCCTTTTAAGGATGCACCGGGTACTAAGGTGCTGAGTTTTTTGCCCCTCAATCATATTTTTGAAAAAGCCTGCACTTACATTTACTTATTCAGTGGTATCAGTATTTATTATGCAGAAAATTTAGAAACGATTGGCGATAATTTGAGAGAGGTAAAACCCGATGGCTTTACTACCGTTCCTCGTTTATTGGAAAAAGTATTTGAAAAAATTATGGCCAAGGGTAAGGAATTAACCGGCACCAAGCGCAAATTATTTTACTGGGCGGTAGATTTGGCAGATCGATACGACAATTCAAAGTCGGGCGGAATCTGGTACAATATGCAACTTGCCCTGGCGAATAAGCTGATTTTTTCTAAATGGCGGGAAGCGTTGGGTGGAAGGGTTTCGTTTATCATCACCGGTGGTGCTGCCTGTCAGATTAAATTACTCCGAATATTTAATGCCGCACAAATACCGGTTTATGAGGGATATGGCCCTACCGAGAATAGTCCGGTTATTACAGTCAACCGCCAAGAACCCGGAGGAATGAAATTTGGAACGGTTGGTCCGGTTACTTCCGGCCAGGAAGTGAAACTGGCAGAAGACGGGGAAATTTGCGTGAAAGGCCCCAGTGTGATGGAAGGATATTATCTCCGACCCGATTTAACACAGGAAGTAATTATCAATGGTTGGTTGCATACTGGGGATATTGGCGTTTGGATTGACAAGAAATTTTTAAAAATAACCGACCGCAAGAAAGAATTATTTAAAACCAGTGGTGGAAAATATGTAGCCCCCCAGCCAATCGAAAATAAGTGTAAAGAGAGCCCCTTTATCGAGCAGATGATGGTGGTAGGGGCCGACAAAAAATTTGTGGGAGCCCTGATTGTTCCTTCTTTTGAAACGCTGCAAGATTGGATGCGGGAAAAAGGTCTCCAGTTTACTACCAATGAAGATGTGGTTCATCATCCCCGTGTATTGGAATTGTATAAGGGCATAGTAGAAAGTTTTAATGGGTACTTTAATCATGTAGAGCAAATTAAAAAGTTTGAGTTGTTGCCCAGAGAATGGACCATCGATTCGGGTGAAATGACGCCAAAGCTAAGTTTGAAGCGAAAAGTGGTGATGGAGAAGTATAAAGATGCAATTGAAAGGATATATTCCGAATAGTCGGGTATCATTGAGTACGTTGTACCCGGGAATCCGAAAAATCGAAGCGTTTTTTTAATATATAGTGCAGGTTTCATTATTTACATGGAATAAAATTGGTAATCAAGCAAATCTTACCGAATTTAGGAACCTATTCAGCCGGCAGATTGCCCGTGGCTGAATTATATGCCTATGGATCTTGCACCTATTTTTCAACAGGTTTTTCAAACCTCAGCAGCTCCCACCTTGCTGGTAGCTCATAGCGGAATTGTTTTGGTCGCAAGCGATTCCCTGAAGGCTTTGTTGGGGTATTCGGCTGCCGATTTGCAAGGCAGATCTATTCAAAGTTTAGTTGTGGCAAATTCGCTTGATTGGCCGTCAATCGTGGAAAATCATCAGCCCACTTCCGTTTCCGTTGGACTGCTATCTGCAGATGCTAAAACGGAGTTGGTTCAGTTACAGCTAACACCTGTAACAGTTGCGAAAGATCCCGACCCGGTATGGTATGTGAATTTGAATCCCGTGCCTTTATCCGACCTGTCTCATTCGGATTTGTTTTCGGGGCGCGGTCAATATTTAGAGAAGGTTTTGCAAACCATTACGGATGGTTTTTTGGTGATGAATAAGCAGGGCGATGTATTGTTTTGTAATCAGTCTGCTGCTCAAATCATGCGAGTAAATTCAAGCGAAGAATTGATAGGAAATAATATCTGGCAGCGGGTACCCGACTTGAATGTATTAAAACATTACCCTGGATACGACTTAGTTTTTCAGCATAACCAGCCGGTTCGATTTAAAGAATATTTTCCCGGCTATAATTTTTGGGTGGAAATTAGTGCCTATCCTTCTGAAAACAATGTAGTTGTTTATTTTAAGGATGTAAATGATGTAGTTAAGTTTAAAAAAATTCAAAGTTTAGAAAGGGATGTGCTGGCAATGAATGCCAATCCTTATAAAGAACTTCCGGAAGTGCTTGATTTTTACATTACCTCTCTGGAGAAGATGTACAATGGATTGGTGATGATGTTTTGGAAGGTTGAAAATGATCGATTACAACTATGGTCGGCAAAATCTGTTCCCGAAAGCATCACAGCTGCTTGTTCTAAGGGAGCTATTCAAGACGAACATTATGTTTTTTCAAGAGCAGCATCCGAAAAGAAGCGATTAGTAGTTGATCATATATCTGCAAATGCGAATCAGGATGCACGAGCGCAGCTATTGCAGGAAGCTAGTTTTGTTGCTTTGAGTGCAAGCCCTATTATACTCTCCAGTGGGGATGTAGTAGGGGTGCTGGAAGTTTTTTATACGGATCAGCAGCATAACTTACTCGAAGAGCCCGGCACGATTGAACGAACGGTTAACCTGCTGCATGTGTTACTGGAGAATAAGCTGGCACAGGAAAATATCCGACTCAGCAATCAGCGATACGATTTAATTACCAAGGCTACCAATGATATTATTTGGGAGTGGGATATGGTAAAAGGGCTGCTGATAAAAGCCAATGCCGGCTTTAGTGATTTCTTTGGTACAGAACCCGGTCAATTATCAATGTCGTTTAATGCCTGGAAAAAATTGTTACATCCCGATGATTTTTATCGGGTAATCAGTAAGCGAAATCTAGCGTTGCGAAATCATGATAATCCATATTGGGAAGATGAGTTTCGTATGGTGAATTTATCGGGCAAGTACAATTATTTTTATCACAAAGCCTATATTGTTAGAAATGCTTCCGGAAAAGCCATCCGATTAATTGGGGCCACTCAAAATATAACCCGGAGAAAAGACGATGAGGCACTGATGATTGAGTTGAATAATCGGCTTAAGCAAAGAGCCGATGAGTTGGCAGCTTCTAATGTTGAGCTAGAAAGGTTTGCCTATGTGGCTTCCCATGATATGCAAGAGCCTTTGCGAATGATTACCAGCTTTTTGCAGCTCTTTAAGAAAAAATACCAAGATCAGATTGATGAAACGGCCGAGCAATACCTCCATTTTGTGTTGGACGGCGCCGACCGGATGAAGCGGTTAATTACCGACTTGCTAGAATATTCCCGCATTGGTTCTAATAAAGGGGTATTAGAACCCATTGATACGGCTGCCTTGATGCAGGAAGTGGAGGAAGTGTTTGTAAATAGAATTGCAGAGTGTGAAGCCACTATCATTTGTAAGGGGCTGTCTGAAATCAAGGGCAATAAAACCCAGCTTTTTCAATTATTTCAGAATCTGGTAGGTAATGCATTAAAATACGTGGGAAATGAAAAACCCGTGGTTATTGTGCAAGGTCTGGAAGAAGAGCAACAGTATCTTTTTTCAGTGTCGGATAATGGAATTGGAATCAAGCCTATGTTTTTTGAGAAAATATTTGTGCTTTTTCAGCGTTTACATCATAAGCATCAGTATGGCGGTACCGGAATCGGGTTATCGGTTTGCAAAAAGATAGTGGAAAAGCACGGCGGTAAAATTTGGGTAACTTCCCAACCCGATCAAGGAAGCACTTTTTATTTTACCATCAGTAAAGAAATAGAAGAACAAAACAGTTTTGTACCATAAATATATCGCAGGAAAGATCGCATCAGTTTATTCTCAAAAACCAACGAATGACGCTTCAGCAACAGCAACTTTCCATTCTTATTGTAGAAGATAATCCAGGAGATCTTTATCTGTTGGAAGAAAATCTATCCCTTACCCGGTTACAAATCGGGCGGGTTTATAAAGCCCGCAGTGTTGAAGAAGCCATTACTTTGTTGAGTGAGTATTTTATCAACATGATTCTGCTAGATCTTTCTCTGCCGGATAGTACGGGTTTCGATTCCTTTGTTCACATCAACGAATACGCTGCCGGCATTCCCATTATCGTGTTAACCGGATTGGCAGATATGGAACTCGCCCTTGAAACTATGGCCAATGGCGCGCAGGACTATTTAATTAAAGGGGAATACGACGAACGATTATTGTATAAGTCAATTCAGTACAGCGTAGAAAGAAATCGGATTTTAGAGAGTTTACGGGAAAGTAGTGAAAGCTATCGCAACCTGTTTTTTAATAATCCATTGCCAATTATTATCTGGGATCTGGAAAATTTTCAGGTACTGGAAGTGAATGATGCTGCCCAAAATCAATATGGCTATAGCCGCGAAGATTTTTTATTGAAAACGGTAATCGAACTGGGGCATGGGAGTGAATATACCCGCCTGCTTGAAACGGCCCGTGTATTCAGAGATACAGACCTAATGAAGGAAACCGCCCTGTGGACTCACATGAATAAAGCCCAGGACTTTATGATAATGGATATCTCTTCCCACAAAATCGAGTACAAAGGGAATCTTTCTATTTTAGCCATACAAAACGATATAACTGAAACCATTCACCTGCAGGAAAAACTGGAAGAAGAAAAAATTCTTAAGCAGAAAGAACTGAATGAAGCTATCATTAAGGTTCAGGAGAAGGAACGTTACGAAATCAGTACCGAGCTGCATGACAATGTAAATCAGCAACTCACAGTGGCCATGATGTATATTGCCTCTGCTCAGCAACAACTTGGCACAGAATCGGACCTGCTGAAGCAATCGCAAACTTTTGTGTTAAATGCAATTGAAGAAATTCGGAAACTTTCTCAAATATTAGTTACCCCATTAATTAGGCATTTTGGGTTAAGTAAGGCCATTGAGGGATTGTTGGATGATATAAACGCGGTTAATACTTTTCAGATTGACTATCGTTCTGAAACTTTTTATGAGGATAATATTTCTTATGAATTCAAGCTCAATACCTTTCGAATTGTTCAGGAGCAGATGAATAATATTATCAAGTATTCAAAAGCGGATGAAGTAAGTATTGTGCTGGGGCGCAATGAACAAGATATCTTTTTAACCATTGCCGACAACGGCGTTGGATTTGATGTGAATCTGCCAAGGAAAGGCATCGGATTGCACAATATTGCCAGCCGTTCGGATGTATACAATGGGGTATTAGAAATTCAGTCTACTCCCGGAAATGGATGTCGGATGCAGATACGCTTTCCATTTAAGCAAGTACAATCTGCCTAAGGCAGTTTACTTTTCAATTCCTGCTTCTTCTATAGCAGCCAAGTATTTCTTGCGAATAATCTCCTGTACCGGCTGATTGGCAATTTTACTTTCCAGCCAAGAGATGATATCGAGATACATAAATGCCCGATTCCCCGTGGTACTTTTTTCTAGGGGGGTAAGTTCGGAAAGCAAGGACTCGAATTTAGGTTTTAATTGCTTAGGCGAAAAGCGGAAAGCGGACTGTAAAAAGCCGAATATTTTTTCTTCTACAATACTTAGATTATTCAGCTTATACATGAACCGGTAAACAGATTTCAGCAAGTACTCCAATAATTCAAAATTGCCAATTTCATAGTGTGCAATCAAGTGAAGTAACCTCGCATAGCATTGTAAGTCGGTGCGCAGGTCAACTTTTAAGTTGATAATCTTATTTAAATAATCGATACTTTTTTCACTTTGCCCGCTACCAAAATACAAGGAGGCAATCTTATAATAAAATACCAGCACACGGTGACGGTCTAGAAACAGCTCATATTCCTTTAGCTTCTCTTCTATATAGGGCACCAGCTCTAGTCCTTCTGTAAAAGTGCCGGTCATAAAATGACTATTAATTCTAGAAGTATATAAATAGATAAAGGTTTGAATTTGGTTATTTCTGTTTTGGTGAATAACTGGTGATTGCATAAAGTCTTCCAAAACCCGGATGGTTTCATTGAACTTCTGATAATTTCTCAAATCAAAATGGGCACCTAATAGATTGTGTAACCCTTTAATATAAGAAGCTGTTTCAATGCCAATCATTTTTTCATCCGCAGCAAACAAGTCAACCCATTTCTGGCAGTACCGGTAATACACGAGAAAGTTTTGTGTTATAAAAGAATGCCAGCAAAAGCACTGATATAGATAGAGCCGCTCATAAAAACCTTTGTCTGCATGGGCCTGTGTGATGGCATCATTTTGTAAAAACTTATCTACTGCTTCACGATCTGCTTCATTCCGTGCATGTCCGTTTTTAATATACCAGCTGTAGAGTTGCAAAGAAATATTAGAAAGTTCTCCAATTAGATGAACTCTTTCATTTACCTCTACTACTTCTGCACTCAGTTGCTCGGCGCGATTTTGCAAACTGCGGGTAATGTGTAGGGTTTCTATTTTTTTCTCCAGAAACAAAATCTGTTGTAAATAAGTAACCTGATTATTGTTTTTGGTAAGTTCTTTTACTTTTTCCAGCAATTTCAGGCTTTGCATATACAGCCCTTTATTATAGAGCAGCCGCGCAAAATCTAGTTGCTCATGAATTTGCAAATCAATGTTCTCGTCTTGTTTCAGAATCCGAAGGCTGGCCAGTATCTCCCGGTATAAATGAGCTTTTAAATTAGAAAGCTGCTGTTTTTGGAGGGCAGGATTTTTTTTCAATAATTGCTCTTCATCATACTGCTTCATTCCTTCCAGGGCATCAAATAACTGCACCACTTTTAAGTCGCTACTACCCGAGTTTCGGGTGATGTATAGCTTAAAATTCCGTTTTTCAGACCTTTCCAGGGACTGAATCAACTGAAACAGGGTATCGGCAGAACGGTTGGGCATCGTATATTAATTGGATAAAAACTCAATAGCAGCAAGGGTTTCAGGCTATTTATCTGGGTTTATCCGTTGTAAAATAGCCTATATTTTGCCTGCAGAATCGGTTTTTTAAGTACTAAATTCGACTATTTCGCGTTTATTTTTTGCTTCTCCTTCTCGGGAATCAGAAATATTAGCAATAAATATAACATATATTCAAAATCAATGACTATGGAAAAGCAAATCTTTATTTTCGATACTACCCTTCGCGATGGCGAGCAGGTGCCGGGATGTAAGTTGAATACCAAAGAAAAACTTCGCCTCGCCCTTCAGTTAGAGGAATTAGGCGTGGATGTGATTGAAGCTGGTTTTCCCATTTCTAGTCCGGGCGATTTTGAATCCGTTACCGAAATCTCTAAAATCATTCGGAATGCCACCGTATGTGGCCTAACCCGGGCAGTTCAAAAAGACATTGAAGTTGCGGGGGAAGCCCTTAAATATGCTAAAAAGCCCCGGATTCATACCGGAATCGGCACTTCTGATTTTCATATTAAAAGCAAATTCAACACTACTCGTGAAGAAATTCTTCGCAGGGCTGTTCAGGCAGTAAAGTGGGCGAGAAATTATACCGATGATGTAGAATTTTTTGCAGAAGATGCCGGCCGAACCGACAACGATTACCTAGCTCAGGTAGTAGAAGCGGTAATTGCTGCCGGTGCAACCGTGGTTAATATTCCGGACACTACGGGTTACTGTTTACCTTCTCAATATGGCGAAAAAATGGCTTACTTGATGCAGCACGTAAGTAATATAGATCGGGCGATCCTTTCCTGCCATTGTCATAACGACCTAGGTATGGCTACTGCCAATTCAATAGCCGGTGTAATTAGCGGAGCCCGTCAGATAGAATGTACCATCAATGGCCTGGGTGAACGCGCTGGAAATACTTCGTTGGAAGAAGTGGTGATGGTATTAAAGCAACACAAAGATTTGGGACTGTATACAAATATTCAAACACAACTGCTAAACCCGATTAGCCGATTGGTATCAGAAACTATGCGCGTACCTGTTCAGCCGAATAAGGCAATCGTTGGTGCCAATGCGTTTTCACATTCTTCGGGTATTCATCAGGATGGCTTTCTGAAGAACGCCCAAACCTATGAAATCATTAGTCCGGAAGAAGTAGGTGCCGAGGGTAGTAAAATTGTACTCACTGCCCGCAGTGGCCGCAGTGCATTGGCTTATCGTTTTCAAAAACTAGGCTACGATTTTACCCGCGACGACATAGATGTTCTTTATGAAAATTTTCTTCAGGTGGCCGACCGCCAAAAAGAAGTAGAAGAAGAACACCTGAATGAAATGGCAAAAGCGTATAAAGAATCAACTGTTCAAGCTCAGTAATTTATTTAATTTCTATTCTTGGCAATAAGCCATCACACATTCTATGGGCGCTACATTATTTGATAAAATTTGGAATCAGCACATCGTTCAGCAAGTAAACGATGGTCCTTCTGTTCTCTACATCGACCGGCACTTTATTCATGAAGTTACCAGTCCGCAAGCTTTTAACGGAATTGAAAAGCGTGGGTTGCCCCTTTTCCGGCCGAAGCAAATTGTTGCTACAGCCGATCACAATGTACCCACCCTTCATCAGGAACTCCCCATTCGGGATGAACTTTCCCGTTTGCAAGTACAACAGTTGATAGAAAACTGTGCCAGGCATGGCGTTGAATTGTATGGACTGGGGCATCCCAACCAAGGGATTGTGCATGTGATTGGGCCAGAATTAGGCGTAACACAACCTGGTATGACGATTGTTTGTGGCGACAGTCATACTTCTACCCATGGTGCATTTGGTACCATTGCATTTGGAATTGGTACCAGTGAGGTAGAAATGGTATTTGCTGCTCAGTGTTTGCTGCAAACCAAGCCAAAGCAAATGCGAATTAATATCGAAGGGGAACTGTTACCCGGTGTGGTAGCCAAGGATATTATCCTATATATTATTGCTCAAATTTCTGCAGGGGGTGCTACGGGTTATTTTGTGGAGTATGCCGGTTCTGCCATTCGCAAGTTATCGATGGAAGCCAGAATGACTATCTGTAATATGAGCATAGAAATGGGTGCTCGCGGCGGATTGATTGCTCCCGATGAAACAACTTTTGCTTACATGGAGGGCAGACCATTTGCACCCGCCGGCGAAGCGTTTACAAAAAAGGTGGCAGAATGGCGCGAGTTATATTCAGATACGGATGCAGCATTTGATATGGAATTGAATATTCATGCGGACCAAATTCAGCCCATGATCACTTTTGGTACCAACCCCGGTATGGGCATGGCTATTAATGATAGCATCCCCACCTATGAGTCGTTAGAAGCCGAATCAGAAAAAGCAAATCTGAAAAAGGCACTTACTTACATGGGCTTACAGGCCGGACAATCCCTGTTAGGTATGCCCGTGCAACATGTGTTTATTGGAAGTTGTACCAATTCCCGCATAGAAGATCTGCGGTTGGTAGCTTCAATGGTTAAAGGCAAAAAGAAACACCCCGATGTGCAGGTATTGATTGTACCCGGTTCTCAGGAAGTAGCCCGCCAGGCAAAGCGGGAGGGTTTGGATAGTATTTTTCAGGATGCCGGATTTGAATTACGTCAGGCTGGCTGTAGTGCCTGTTTAGGTATGAATGAAGATAAAGTGCCAGCAGGTGAATATTGTGTTAGCACCAGCAACCGAAACTTCGAAGGTCGCCAGGGTGCCGGTGCTCGAACTTTATTGGCGAGTCCACTCACCGCTGCTGCAGCAGCATTAACCGGAATAATTACGGATGTAAGAACGCTTCTGTAAAACCGGACGACAATTTTTATCTACCAGAAAAGAAAATTAGTATGAAGCCGCTGAAAGAAATAGAAAGTCGATTTGTTCCCTTACCGATTGAAAATATTGATACCGATCAGATTATTCCTGCCCGCTTTTTAAAGGCAACTACCCGGGATGGATTTGGTAAAAATCTTTTTCGCGACTGGCGATATGTTCACGATGATGAGCAGCAACCGGTTGCCGGTTTTGTATTGAATCAGCCACGGTTTTCCGGTGAAATTTTGGTAGCCGGTAAAAACTTTGGATGTGGTTCATCACGCGAACATGCTGCCTGGGCATTGAAAGATTATGGCTTTAAGGCAGTAGTATCCAGTTTTTTTGCCGACATATTTAAAAACAATGCCCTCAATAATGGGGTTATTCCGGTTAGAGTGTCGGATGCATTTCTTGCAAAAATATTTTCACAGGATGCCGAAGCAGTAATCCAGATAAACATAGAACAACAAACTATTACCATCTTGTTAACCGGTGAGCAGGAAACCTTTGACATCAATCCCTATAAAAAAACCTGTTTACTCAATGGGTACGATGATATTGACTACCTGATTAGTATTAAAGACAGTATTGAAAAGTATGAGGCTGCCAGAAAGTAATCGTGGTAAGTCAATGGCCGCCTACAAAAATTAATTCGAATAAAATCATGGAAAAAAAGATTACAGTTATAAACGGAGATGGAATCGGACCAGAGGTAACCGCTCAATCTATTAAGGTATTACAGGCGGTTGCCAATACTTATGGCCATCATTTTAGTTATGACTATGCCCTGATGGGGGCAGATGCTATTGATAAAACCGGCAGTCCACTACCCAAGGAAACGGTGGACAGCTGTTTGCAGTCGGATGCGATTTTGTTTGGTGCGATTGGCGATCCGCGTTTTGATAATGATCCATCTGCCAAAGTTCGTCCTGAGCAGGGTTTGTTGCAGTTGAGAAAAGAATTGCAGTTGTTTGCCAATATTCGGCCGGTTGCTACACACGCAGCATTGCAGCATCTTTCTCCTTTAAAGAATAAACTATTAGAGGGGGTAGATTTTATCATATTCCGCGAACTCACGGGAGGAATTTATTTTGGCAAAAAAGAGTTGAGTGAAGATGGGGATACTGCATCCGATACTTGCACGTACCAGCGTTTTGAAATTGAGCGGGTAGCGCAGCAAGCATTTCATTATGCCCAAAAAAGAAGAAAAAAACTTACACTGGTAGACAAGGCCAATGTATTGGAATCGTCTCGTTTATGGCGTAAGGTAGTGCAGGCGATGGCTCCTATTTATCACGGTAGATTATATGTTTGTTGATAATGCTGCCATGCAGATTATTCTTTATCCCTCTCAGTTTGATGTGGTACTTACAGAAAATATGTTTGGAGATATTTTAAGTGATGAAGCCAGTGTATTAAGCGGATCATTGGGTTTATTGCCTTCTGCTTCGGTAGGCAATCATACTGCCTTGTTTGAGCCTATTCATGGCTCGTACCCGCAGGCAGCTGGAAAAGATATTGCTAACCCATTGGGATCGATTTTATCATCCGCCATGTTGCTAGACCATTTGGGATTAAAAAAAGAGGCCGATCAAGTAAGGGAAGCCGTTAACTGGACCCTGGTAAGTGGATTTGTATCAAGAGATATTGATCCTGTGAATAGTTATTCAACCAGTGCAATCGGCGATTTGGTTGCGGGATATGTTACCCGCCATGCCGATCAGGCTAATAAAAGCAGTCATCAACAGGTTAATCAGTCTACTATTATTTAGCAAACCGCAATCGTAGTATGCTAAAATTGAGTAGGTAATTTTTAAATAGTTCTTTTTTTTCTGGTTAGGCATTTGTATATTTGATTCTAAGCACCTCTATGAGTATACAAGGAATCAATACAATGTCTCGGGTTTTCACAGTGATAATTTCTGTGATTACTATTATTATTCCCGTATTCGGAAGAGGTTGAGTTGTATCAAAAACTAATAAAAGATATAAACCCCGCCTCTTAGAAGCGGGGTTTTTTTATGAAAAAAATAAACAGTAAACATTTTATATGGCTAATTATTTCAATCAAAACTCCCTCATTTATTTAAATGGGCATTTTGTAAAAGCAGCAGATGCAAAGATGGATTTTTATAGTCAGTCATTGCATTATGGGTATTCAGTTTTTGAAGGCATTCGTTCTTACAAAACAGTGGATGGGTCGACCAAAATTTTTAAACCGGTTGAGCATTATAACCGATTAGAGCAATCGGCAACTACCATCAATATGCCCTACCATTGGAAAACCGAAGAGCTGATTCAGATTACGGATGAGTTACTAGCGATGAATCAGTTAGGAGATGCTTACATCCGTCCGGTTGTATATGCGCCGGCTAATATGACTTTCAGCGTGAACGACGAATCTTTTTTGGTGATACAGGCCTGGGAAATGGCTCCATTTTTGGGTGAGAAATTATTACGGGTTCGAACTTCTTCTTTCCAGCGCCCGAATCCTGGAGCTTTTCATTTGCAGGCAAAAGCGGCCGGGCATTATGTAAATTCTATATTGGCCAGTCAGGAGGCTAAAGCAAAGGGATTTGACGAAGCCCTGTTATTAGATATGCAGGGCAATGTTGCTGAAGCACCTGGTGCGAATATTTTTATCGAGAAAAATGGTAAGCTATTTACTCCACCTGCCGGTCATATTCTTCCTGGCATTACCCGTGCTACCGTTTTGGAACTTGCCCGGGCAATGGATATTCCGGTTGAAGAAACCCATTTTGCCGTACAGGATATTTACGAGGCAGATGCAGCATTCTACTGTGGAACTGCGGCAGAAGTTATCGGATTTGAATCCCTCGATAACAATCCGTTGATGCTTTCTTGGGAAGATTCGGTAAGCCGGAAAATTCAGCAGGCCTATAAGAATTTGGTGGTGCACCAACCTATTGAAGTTAACGCAAATGCAGTAGTATAAAAGATGGATCGTATGCAAAGTGAAATGAATAAATACAGTAAAATACTTACACAGGATGAAACCCAGCCGGCAGCGCAAGCCATGCTATATGGCATTGGATTAACAGAAGCGGATTTGGCAAAAGCACAAGTAGGTATTGCCAGTATGGGTTACGATGGGAATACCTGTAATATGCATTTGAATGAGTTGGCACAAATTGTAAAAAAAGGGGTTTGGGAAAGCGACCTCGTTGGATTGATTTTTAATACAATTGGTGTGAGCGATGGAATGAGTAATGGTACCGATGGTATGCGCTATTCTCTGGTGAGCCGAGATGTGATTGCAGATTCTATTGAAGCAGTTTGTGGTGCTCAATATTATGATGGACTGATTGCACTGCCGGGATGTGATAAAAATATGCCGGGTTGTGTGATTGCCATGGGAAGATTAAATCGGCCGGCTATTATGGTATACGGAGGTACCATTGCAGCAGGGCATTATAAAGGTCAGGACTTAAATATCATTTCTGCTTTTGAGGCCTTGGGACAAAAGCTGGCAGGCCAGCTAGAAGAGGCCGACTTTAAAGGGATCATTCAACATGCTTGTCCGGGTGCCGGAGCCTGTGGTGGGATGTACACTGCCAATACGATGGCTGCTGCTATTGAAGCAATGGGAATGAGTTTGCCTTACTCTTCATCTAATCCAGCACTGAGTGAAGAGAAAAGAAAAGAATGTATAGATGCGGGTAAAGCCATTCGAATTTTATTAGAAAAAGATATTAAGCCCAAAGATATCATGACGCGGAAGGCATTTGAAAATGCCATTACCCTGATTATGGTGTTGGGTGGAAGTACCAATGCGGTGTTGCATTTGTTGGCTATGGCAAGAAGTGTGGGAGTGCCTCTTTCTCAAGATGATTTCCAACGGATCAGTGATCGCACACCTGTTCTGGCTGATTTTAAGCCCAGCGGAAAATTTCTGATGCAAGATTTACATCCTTTTGGTGGAGTGCCGGGTGTAATGAAATATTTATTGCAACAGGGTTTGCTACACGGTGATTGTTTAACTGTAACCGGTAAAACCATTGCGGAAAACCTGGCTGAAGTGACAGATATTGATTTTGATAAACAAAAAATCATCTATCCACTGAGTCACCCCATCAAGTCTACCGGGCACTTGCAAATTTTATATGGCAATTTGGCAACCGGAGGTAGTGTAGCAAAAATAAGCGGTAAGGAAGGAGAACTATTTACTGGTCCGGCTCGGGTATTTGATGGCGAATTCGAATTGATTGAAGGCATCAACACCGGAAAAATTCGTGCAGGTGATGTTGTGGTAATTCGGTATGTGGGCCCTAAAGGTGGACCCGGTATGCCCGAAATGTTGAAGCCTACTTCTGCCATCATTGGTGCGGGATTGGGAAAATCTGTTGCGCTGATTACAGACGGCAGATTCAGCGGGGGCACCCATGGTTTTGTAATTGGTCACGTTATGCCGGAGGCCTATTTGGGAGGCAATATTGCCCTGGTAAAGGATGATGATATCATTGAAGTAAATGTGGCTTCCAAGCAAATGAATGTGCATGTTTCTGATGATGAATTGGCAACCCGAAGAGCTGCTTGGAAACAGCCTGCATTAAAAGCTACTCAAGGATTATTATTTAAATATGCCCTGCAAGTGAAAGATGCTTCTCAGGGTTGTGTAACGGATGAAATATAAAAAAGTAAAAAAGTACGTATGGCCATAGCAACAGCAACACAGGTAAGCAATCCGCTTCCTCAAGCGGACATAGCTAATATCACGGGCTCTAAGGCATTACTGGAAGCCCTGATAGCAGAAGGCGTAGAAACGATATTTGGTTATCCCGGGGGAGCAATCATGCCCATCTATGATGCGCTATATGATTATCATGATCAGTTGAAGCATATTCTGGTTCGCCATGAGCAGGGCGGTATTCACGCAGCACAAGGTTTTGCAAGGTCTTCGGGTAAAGTGGGTGTAGTGTTTGCCACCAGCGGGCCCGGTGCAACCAACCTCGTAACTGGATTAGCAGATGCAATGATAGACAGTACCCCTGTGGTTGCCATCACTGGTCAGGTGTATGCACACTTGCTGGGAACCGATGCTTTTCAGGAAACGGACGTAATCAATATTACTTCTCCCGTAACTAAATGGAATTACCAGATAACAGATGCCGCCGAAATTCCAGCCGTTTTAGCGAAAGCTTTTTACATTGCCCGAAGTGGCCGTCCTGGACCTGTTCTGATAGATATCACCAAGAATGCGCAACTTCAACTATTTGCTTATTCCGGTTATCAAAAATGCAATCATATCAGAAGCTATCGCCCGAAACCCATTATACGTAAAGAATATATTGAGGAGGCAGCCAACTTAATTAATGCTGCTGAAAAACCTTTTGTGATTTTTGGGCAGGGTGTTATTTTGGGTAATGCGGAAAAAGAATTTACCAACTTCATAGAAAAAGGTGGACTGCCAGCTGCTTGGACGATTCTCGGGCTCAGTGCTCTTCCAACCGATCATCCGTTGAATATGGGTATGCTGGGTATGCATGGTAATTATGGCCCTAATGTATTAACGAATGACTGTGATGTATTAATTGCAGTTGGCATGCGATTCGACGACCGGGTTACTGGTAGGTTAGATAAGTATGCAAAACAGGCTAAAGTAATACACCTCGACATAGATCCATCGGAGATTGATAAAAATGTGAAGGCAACCGTAGGCGTTTGGGGCGATTGTAAAGAAACCCTCCCGCTGCTTACACAACTGATTGAATCAAAAAGTCGAACCGCCTGGATACAGCGTTTCAAAGACCATGATGCAGAAGAAAATAAAGAAGTAATTTTTGCTGAGCTACATCCAGATACACCGGTGATGACTATGGGTGAAGTGATCCGTAACCTAAATGAAATTTCCGGAGGAGATGCCATTATTGTAACTGATGTTGGTCAACACCAAATGGTTACTTGCCGATATGCTCGCTTTAATCAATCTAATAGTAATATTACTTCCGGCGGATTGGGAACTATGGGCTTTGCCCTGCCTGCTGCCATTGGTGCAAAATTTGGGGCCCCCGAAAGAACCGTGGTTGCTATTATTGGCGATGGGGGGGTGCAGATGACTTTACAGGAACTGGGTACCATTTTACAAACAGAAGTAAATGTAAAAATATTAATTCTGAATAACCATTTTCTTGGCATGGTTCGTCAATGGCAACAATTGTTTCATGATAAGCGGTATTCGTTTGTAGATATTGCCAGTCCCGATTATGTAAAGCTGGCAGAAGCCTATGGAATTGCTGCTGCATCCATCGAATCGCGCGATCAGCTAAACGACGCACTCAGTAAAATGTATCATCATGATAGATCGTATTTGCTGGAGGTAAATGTAGGAAAAGAGAATAATGTATTTCCTATGGTTCCTCAGGGATGCAGTGTAAGTGAAATCAGACTCAAGTAATTTGAAAAAATAAAAACGTATGAAGCAGGAATATACCATAACCGTTTATACTGAAAATCATATTGGTTTACTGGTACGTATTGCTACCATCTTCTCTAGAAGGAAAATCAATATTGAAAGCCTGAATACTTCTCCTTCCGAAGCGGAAGGGATTCATCGGTTTACCATAGTTATTGTTGAAACCGAGGAAGTAGTAAGAAAGCTGGCACGGCAAATTGAAAAGCAGGTAGAAGTGCTGAAGGCATATTATAATAATAACGAAGAAATCATCTGGCAAGAGCTCGCATTGTATAAAGTACCTACTGCACAAATAGCGGAGAAAGTGAAAGTGGAGCGGTTATTGCGCGAGCATGGTGCCAGAGCGGTAGTTATCCGAAACGATTATGTGGTATTTGAAACGGTAGGTCACCGTGAAGAAACAGACCGACTGGTGCAGGTGCTGGCCCCTTATGGATTAATTGAGTTTGTGAGAAGTGCCCGCGTAGCTATTATAAAAGAAAGCAGGGGTTTTCACGAAAAATTACGTGAGTTTGAACAAGCAGAACCCATGGGCGAGTTGATTGAAAATGAATTTCTCAATCAGCAAAAGGAAATTTTTTCTATGTAAATCATTCAATAATTAGTAATCAACAACCAAAAATTAAACAATGGCAAAATTAAATTTCGGCGGAGTAGAAGAAAATGTAGTAACCCGCGAAGAGTTTCCACTTTCAAAAGCACAGGAAATTTTAAAAGATGAAGTAGTAGCTGTAATCGGATATGGTGTTCAAGGTCCGGGTCAGGCACTCAATCAAAAAGAAAATGGCGTTAACGTAATTGTAGGGCAGCGTAAAAATTCTAAAAGCTGGGATAAGGCTGTTGCAGATGGCTTTGTGCCAGGCGAAACATTATTCGAAATCGAGGAAGCATTACAACGCGGTACCATTATCTGTTACCTGTTAAGTGATGCGGCACAAATAGCCATGTGGCCTACTGTAAAAAAACACCTCACGCCTGGGAAAGCGCTGTATTTCTCTCATGGCTTCGGGGTAACGTATAACGACCAAACTGGCATCATTCCGCCGGCAGATGTAGACGTATTTCTAGTTGCCCCTAAAGGTTCAGGAACTTCTCTGCGTCGTATGTTTTTACAAGGTCGTGGTTTGAACAGTAGTTATGCTATTTTTCAGGATGCTACCGGTAAAGCATTTGATCGGGTAATTTCTTTGGGTATCGCCATTGGAAGTGGTTACCTGTTTGAAACCAACTTTAAAAAAGAAGTATTTAGTGACCTTACTGGAGAAAGAGGAACTTTAATGGGTGCTATTCAGGGAATTTTTGCAGCCCAATATCAGGTATTGCGCACTAAAGGACACTCTCCTTCAGAAGCTTTTAATGAAACCGTAGAAGAACTTACCCAGTCGTTAATGCCTTTGGTGGCTGAAAATGGAATGGACTGGATGTATGCCAATTGTTCTACTACTGCCCAGCGCGGTGCCTTGGATTGGTGGAAGAAATTCCGCGATGCTACTTTACCCGTATTCACCGAATTATACGAAAGTGTGGCAGCCGGAAACGAAGCGGCTAAATCTATTGAAAGTAATAGCAAGTCCGATTATCGCGAAAAGCTGGAAGAAGAATTAAAAGAATTGAATCAAAGTGAAATGTGGCAAGCTGGTAAAACAGTAAGAAGCCTTCGTCCGGAGAATAATTAATACTTCGGTAATACCATCATCATGCAGCAAACACTATCTTTTTCTACACTAGACTTTGCCGGAACCAGAGAGCGGCTGAAGCGGGTGGTAAAACATACACCGCTAACCTTCAGCCGCAATCTGTCGAGGAAGTACGACTGCCAGATTTATCTTAAAAGAGAAGATCTTCAGATAGTTCGTTCCTATAAACTTCGGGGTGCGTATAATATGATGAGTCGTTTATCGGTTGATCAGGTAAAGAATGGGGTGGTTTGCGCAAGTGCGGGCAACCATGCGCAGGGGTTTGCTTATAGTTGTAAGAAATTACAGATAAAGGGAGTCGTATTCATGCCCATCATTACCCCCAATCAAAAAGTATCCCAAACGAAAATGTTTGGCGAAGATTGGATTGAAGTGGTGCTTACGGGTGATACTTACGACGATTGTGCCAAAGAGGCCATGGAATATACTCAGCAGCATCATAAAGTTTTTATACCTGCATTTGATGATATTCGAATTATTGAGGGACAGGCCACAGTGGGAATAGAAATATTAGAAGACCAGCCGGAAATCGATTATCTCTTTCTGCCGGTTGGCGGTGGTGGTTTGAGTGCCGGTGTAGGAGCTTACTTCAAACTGTTCTCACCCAAAACTATCATAGTAGGCGTTGAGCCTGCTGGGGCCCCTTCTATGTTGGAAGCCATAAAAGCGGGGCACCCGGTTACCCTTAGCAATATCGAAAGATTTGTAGACGGGGCAGCTGTAAAAAGAGTAGGAGAGGTAACTTTTTCTATTTGTAAAGATGTGATAGATGATATGCATCTTGTGCCGGAAGGAAAAATCTGTTCTACAA
>JAPLEI010000130.1 GCA_026391195.1 Bacteroidota bacterium
AAAGTTAGCTTATCTTCTTTGGGGCGGAGAGAACAGAGTTCATTGGAAATGGTTTCTGGCAACATCGGATTCACCCGATCGGGCAAATAAACAGAAGTGGCTCGCTTATAGGCTTCCTCATCCAATGCAGTGTCGGGGTGAACGTAATGACTAACATCGGCGATATGAACGCCCACTTCATACAATCCATTCTCAAGGGTTCGGATTGATAAAGCATCGTCAAAATCTTTTGCATCAGCAGGGTCGATGGTTACGGTTAGTAATTCGCGGCAATCTCTTCTTTTGGAAATTTCAGCCGCATCAATTGTTTCTGGCAAACGGGCTGCTTCTTCCAGCACTTCATCCGGAAATGATAGAGGAAAACCGCCCTGGGCCAATAGTTCCTTCATGGCTGCATCATTCTGATCTTCCGGGCGAAGTATCCCTACCACCGCTCCCACGGGCTTCTTATCATCCTTGTCCCATTTTACCAGTCGGGCAATAACTCTTTCTTTATGCTTTGCACCCATTGTATCGGTGAGCGGAATAAATAAATCAGGCATAGGTCTATCTGAATCCGGCACAAAAAAGGCATAATTGGTGGATAGTTGTAAATGCCCAGTAAATTCCGTTTGCTTTCGGGTAATTACTTCAGAAATTTTCCCTTCCTTCTTTCCGGTTCTGGGATTCTCTTTGGTTATTTTAACACGAACCAGATCACCATTCAATGCTGTATTAAAATCGCCGGGCTTTACCATAACATCACCGGCCTCATTTTCTATAATCACATAACCCATTCCCGAACGGGTAATTTCTAATCGGCCTTTTTGTAGCAGATTACCTGCACTTTTTGTAGTATGTTTATTTTTGTTCTTTAGCTTCTTCATGTATTTGTTTGGTTTGAAAACCCTTTACAAAATCAGTGACCAATTGATTAAAAAATATGCCCTCTCCAAATAAAAAATAATGTTGAATAGGTAATACGTACAAGGGTACTTTGTTGAGTTGTTGTTGAAATTTAAGTAATCGAACTGCATCTTTTTCCGTAGTGAGAATAAGTTTATCTCGCCCGGATATTGCATCAAATTGATCTTGAATATCATTTAAATCATCGATTGAAAAAATATGGTGGTCTGCATAATCCAGTTGTGAATAAGAATGTACTTTATCTAGGAGATAAGCCTTAAGCGGGGCTGGATTGGCAATTCCACAAACCAGTAACACTTCATCCCGTTGGGTAAGATGCCACTCGTCGGAAGTATTGAAAATATGATAAGGTGTACCATAGGCAATAGCAGTAAAAAAAATCCACTGATGCGGCTTCGTTCATCGCGTAAATCGCCTGTTGGCAAAAAATAGTCCTGTGCGTATAGATTGGCGTATTCGGTGAGTAAAATATTTAACCCCGGAACTACATCCCGGTGTTGAAAGGCATCATCCAGAACAATTGCCTGTAAATCGGGAACATCCTGTAACAAATAAGGAATACCCACCAATCTTTCTTCACAAACGGCCACAGGTAATTCGGGATACTTTAAATGAAACTGCATGGGCTCATCTCCTATTTCTAATGCCGTGGTAGTTGATTTAGCCAATACATACCCTTTGGTTTTTCTTTTATATCCCCTGCTGAGTATGGCAATTCGAAATGCCGGATGTAAAACACCCATTAAATATTCAACCATCGGAGATTTTCCGGTACCGCCAACCGCCAAATTACCTATAGCAATTACCGGAAAATGAAACTGCGACGAAGCGAACCAATTTTTATCATAAAATACATTCCTTATCTTAATCACCCAACCATACAACAAGGCAATGGGCAACAATAAAACCCGAAATGACTTAAGGAAGATGGTATTAAAATTCATATAAACCCTGCGGAGTGATACAACAACTTAAAGGTACGTCAAATTGCGCGGTATCTGTTATAGATTCAACGGGCTCGAAGAAGCAAATACCTACTTTTAACAATTCGGGCTTAGTTCTTTGCAAAAAGCGATCGTAATAGCCACCTCCATATCCTACCCTATTGCCTTTTTTGTCGGCAATCAACAGGGGTAACAACACCAGATCAATCGTATCGGGCTGCCATATCTCTCCGGAAGCAGGCTCGGGTATTCCCCATTTTCCTACTTGAAAAGGGGTTCCTGCGTAAGGCATAACTGCTTCCATCCATCCCGGTGTGGACTGCACAACGGGATAAGCAATTTGTATTTGAGGAAATTGTTGTTGTAGAAAGTCCGTTAATTTCAATGGATCGGGCTCTGCTTGTTGTTGATGCGCACAAAAAGCTAATGCCCTGCGGGGATGATTAAATGAAATACGTTTAAACTGAATGCATAAAAGTTGATTCCTCCGCTCCTGTTCAGGGATATCGAGCAAAAGGCGTTGTTGTTTGTAATACGTGCGCAGTTCAGATTTAGTCATACCCATATAATAGGGATTAATCTTTTTCAGGAACGGAATCGGATAGGCGCTGAAAAAATGAAAAAACAGTTGTGCCGTAATTTCGCTGGAATACAAACCCTGCGGCTTGTTCGTAATTATTTCTAGGCGTATGTTCCAGCACAAAAAATCCCCGGGGTGCAATCAAATTTCGGGAAACAATTATTTTGGGTAGTTCATCGATGCTTCCCAGTGCATAGGGAGGTCCGGCAAAAATAAAATCAAATGAATCGGTGGCAGATTGCAGATAAGCAAAAACATCCATCCTTAAAACCGTATATCCGTTTGCACCCAGTTTTTGTAGATAATAGCACCGGTACCCCCAAACAAATCAAGGGTAGAACTTCCCTCAAAATTCATGCGGTTGCCCAAAATATTAAAGAGTCCTTCCTTGGCAATATCGGTTGTGGGCCTAGTATGTGGCATATTTGCCGGTGGCTGAATTCGTCGGCCGCCCCATTGTCCGGATATAATTCTCATAACAACCAGCGTTGCAGGGTATAAAAATAATGCGCAGGAAATTGTTCATATACCTGCTCGAATATCCCGGAAGGTGAAATCCGTTGCCACTGTATTGTGGGAAAAATTTCCGTTAATCGTTCCACTAATTCGTTGCCAGCACTTACTGTGCCGGAAATATTTAATATGCATTGTTGGGGAGCAATTTTTAACTGATGTAAGCCATTCAACAATTCATACAGCACATCATCGGAAGTAGCGTAGGTAAATGTTTGTATTACCTGCAATTGAGCCCCACTTACCACCACCGCCGAAAAAAACTGTTCAGAAAAATCCAA
>JAPLEI010000124.1 GCA_026391195.1 Bacteroidota bacterium
CCGATTGCTTTCAGTTGAAATCACTTTCTTGTGATAGATTTGTGAAAAAGATAGGTTCACTAGATGCCATTCATCAACCTCATATTCAGTTAAAGATGATGTTGGTATTGGGATTAAAAGTATAAAATGCAAATAAACACCATCTGTTTTTTTTTAATACTACAGAATAATATTTACTACCCTGGCAGCATTTTTTTACTAGTGATTTGAATTAGCTACTATTCAATTGGAAAGGGGGTAAGCATAAACGTAAACACTGTATAACAAATGAAAAAATATAGTTTTATTGTACTTTTTTTTATTGTTTTACAGGCATCTGCTCAAAACAGTTATGTACTTAAAGGCAGTTTTAGTGCCGCTAAAGAAACAGAGATTCGGTTGATGGGATTTATAGGTACTAAAGATACCTTGCTTGCTCAAACCAAAACTGATGCTTCGGGCAACTTCCTGTTGCAATATCCCAAAAAATACAAAGGTGCCGCTACCCTTCAAATAAAAGAAACCTCCAACTTGATTGTTTTGTTGAATAATGAAAATGTAGAGATTACATGGGCGGACTTTAAAGATTTTTCTGCTCTGCAATTTACCAACTCTACAGAAAACGAAGCATTTCAGCAAGCCTATACTATCAATATGGATGCCCAGAAAAAATTGGCAGGTCTTAACTACCTGTTGCCTTTCTATAAAAAAGACCACGCCAAAAAAGAGATGACTGCACAACTGGAACAGGAGATTAATATTGAAAACAGCAGGTTTGAGGCGTATCTAAATAAATTGCCCCATACAAGTTATGCCAAAGCGTATCTAAGGTATCGGGCTCTTTTGCAACAGCTACAAAAAGAAAACAAGACCCAAGTAGAAGCAGGGGATGCAGAAGCTGCGTTCTTGGCACTTAATTTTAGTGACGAAAATTTATTCTATTCCGGTTTAGCCAAAGAGTTGTTTGATGCCTACCTCAAGCAAACTTTTACCCTACAAGAAGAAGCGCTTATTGTATCGAAACTAAATGCCTTTTCTGATGTGCTTAAAAAAAGCAGCCAAGTAAATAACAAAGCCTTAAACCAGTATAGCGAATACCTGATGAAGGAATACTAGAAATTTGGTCTTATTAGTTGTGCTGAGCATTTGGCCTTGTCGTTATTAGACGATAACAAATGCATCATTAACGATAAAACCTTGCCCATACTAGAGCAGTATAAGAAAATGGCCATTGGCAATAAAGCAGCCGACATGGTATTTAACTCAGGCGTGAAGTACACAAAATTATCTGAAGTGCCAGGGAAGTACAAAGTAGTGGTGTTTGGAGCTAGTTGGTGCGAAGCGTGTAAAAATGAAATGCCTCAGTTTAAAGACTATGCAGAACTATTTAAAACAAAATACGATGCCGAAATTGTTTTTGTTTCGATAGATACGGATAAAGAAAAGTATGATGTATTTATAAAGGATTTACCATTTATCAACAGTTGCGATTATAAAGGATGGGGAAGCCCCAATGTTAGAAATTATTATGTTTTTTCAACTCCCAGTATCTTTGTGCTGGATACTGAAAATAAAATAGTAGCGAAACCCTTAAATGCCATTGCTACAGCAAAATGGCTGTATGAAAACATGCAATAAATACTGCTTATTGGCTTTAAGTCATTTTTTTTTCTGTTTTGGCACAAGAATTAACCTTAAAACTATCGCAACACCCCAATAAGCAAGCAGTTATAGCCGTACACTAGGTTCGCAAAGACACAGCCCCTGTTCATACCATAAAAACGGATTTTAATCCGTTGATAGCAAAGCGACGTAGTCTCTTCTCATATCATATCAACGGATTTTAATCCGTTGACTTTTGGTCAGGAAGTAAATTTCCCGTACCTTTGCCCTCCAAACATCGCGAGGTAGAGCAGCGGTAGCTCGTCGGGCTCATAACCCGAAGGTCGGAGGTTCGATCCCTTCCCTCGCAACCAAACTAAGGCCCTTTGGGCCTTTTTTTTACTATATGAAGTCGGGCTTTGTAAATATTTTTGGCAAACCTAATGCCGGTAAAAGCACGCTCCTCAATGCGCTGATGGGCGAAAAGCTTGCTATTGTGTCACACAAGGTGCAAACTACCCGCCACCGAATCAAGGCATTTTTGAATAAACCCGGCGAATACCAACTGGTTTTATCCGATACACCCGGCATCATCAACCCCCAGTATAAACTCCACCACCGCATGATGGAAGCCGTTAAATCGGCCCTGGAAGACGCCGACCTGGCCGTTTTACTGGTAGATGCCAATGATAATTTTGCCGAACTGGATGCCATATTTGTCGAATTGAAACTTAAAGTTCCCTCCGTAGTAGTGTTGAACAAGATTGATGTGGCAGCCAATGGTAAAATAAAAGAAGCCGAAGCATTTTTTGCCGATAAACCCTATTGTAAAGAACTGGTGAAAATATCTGCCCTGCAGAAAAATCACCTCGATACCCTGCTGTCTGTTTTACTAAAATACATCCCCGAAGGGATGCCTTTTTACAGTGAAGACGACCTAAGTGATTTGCCTACCCGTTTTTTTGTGAGTGAACTTATCCGCGAAAAAATTTACGAACTGTTTGGAGAAGAAATTCCTTATCACACGGCCGTAATGGTTAATGAATACAAAGAAAAAACTGACCTGATAAAAATACAGGCAGATATTATCGTTAACAGGGAATCGCAGAAAGCAATTTTAATTGGGGATAAGGGATGCATGATTAAACAAATTGGCATGCTTGCCAGAAAAGATATTGAAGCATTTATTGGTCAGAAAATATTCCTCGAACTCTTTATCAAAGTCCGCCCCAAATGGCGCGATAATGATATGCAGCTGAAAGAATATGGATACCGCTAACCGGCGGGAACATTTAACGGTTTTATTATGAGCTATACTATTGCAATTGTAGGAAGACCCAATGTGGGAAAAAGCACTTTGTTCAACCGTTTGTTGGAACAACGAAAAGCTATTGTGGATGATATCAGTGGCGTTACCCGCGATCGCCAATACGGAGTGGCAGATTGGTCGGGTAAAGTATTTAACCTGATTGATACTGGTGGTTTTGTACCCCATGGTACCGAATTGTTTGAAGCCGAAATACGCACCCAGGTTAATATTGCCGTAGAAGAAGCCGATGCCCTTATTTTTCTGGTAGATGTGGCTACTGGTATAACCGACCTGGATGAATCTATGGCCCAATTGCTTCGCAAAAGCAGTAAGCCTGTTTTTGTGGTAGTAAATAAAGTAGATAATGGCACCCGCGAATTAGAAGCCACCGAATTTTATTCCCTGGGTTTTGAAAATACTTTTTTTATCAGCAGTATTTCCGGCAGCGGCACCGGCGAATTACTCGATGCCATTACCGCTCCCATTCCGGCAGAAGTGATCGACCGCGAAATACCCGAAGATAGCTTTCCAAAATTTGCCATCGTTGGTCAACCGAACGTTGGTAAATCTTCTCTGTTGAATGCACTAATCGGTGCCGAAAGAAGTATCGTGAGTGATATCTCCGGAACCACCCGAGATAGCATCCATACCCATTATAACCTCTTTCAGAAAGAATTTATGTTGATTGATACGGCAGGTATCCGTAAAAAAAGCAAGGAGAAAGACGACCTGGAATTTTATTCCATCATCCGAGCAATTCGTGCCATGGATGAGGCCGATGTATGCTTTATTGTGCTCGATGCAGTAAAAGGCATCACCGCACAGGATATCACCATATTTAGTTTAGCCGTTCGCAAAGGAAAAGGAGTAGTAGTGCTGGTGAATAAATGGGATATGGTAGAAAAAACTACCAATACCCCCCGCGACTATGAAAAAGCGCTGAAACAAAAACTGGCTCCCTTTACGGATGTGCCCATTATTTTTATTTCTGCAAAAGAAAAAACAAGAATATTTAAAGCCATTGAGGTAGGCCTGGAAGTATATGCCCACCGTAAGCAAAAGATTCCTACTGCAAAACTGAATGAGGTAATGCTGAAAGCCGTGGAATCGTACCACGCACCCGTAGTTCGTGGAAATGTGGTGAAAGTGAAATATATAACCCAATTACCCACACCGGTTCCATCTTTTGCGTTCTTTACCAATTATCCAGACGACATCAAAGCACCCTATAAAAACTACCTCGAAAATAAACTTCGGGAGCATTTTTCATTAAATGGCGTGCCAGTTCGGATTTATTTCCGCAAAAAGTAGAGCAGCCCTTTTTACAGGTAGCATCGCCAATTTTGCCGCTTTCGGCATGGGGAATATGTCAGTTTGTACCCCTAATACCCGCCTGAACAGCATGGCACTAATATTGTTTATTCCTGAAATGCATCCCTGTTCCACAAAAAAACAGGGGTGTGTCATTTTGTCGTAATATTACTTCTATGTCTCAACATAATTTTTTCAATAGTCGCGAGGAGGAATCAGATTTTATGCCCATTATCCCATTTAATGATGAGGATTTTGAGTTAGATAATAGTCTAGTTGTACCCGAGGTACTACCCATTTTACCCCTGCGCAATACCGTTTTATTTCCCGGAGTGGTACTGCCCATTACAGTAGGCAGAGATAAAAGCATTCAGGCAGTAAATGATGCCTATAAAGGGGAAAAACTAATTGGAGTAGTTGCCCAAAAAGATGCCGCTATTGAAGAGCCAGTAGCGGAAGATTTATGCACCATCGGAACCGTTGCTAAAATTGTTAAGCTGATTAAAATGCCGGATGGCGGCACTACTATTATTATTCAAGGTAAAAAGCGTTTTGCCTTAGGGGAAATGGTTCCCGGCGTAGAATATTTTAAAGGGGCTATCCAAATTTTACCCGACCAGCCGATTCCCGATTCGGAAGAGTTTAAAGCACAGGTGAGTACTATTAAAGACCTGGCAACCCAAATCATTCAACTCTCTCCCAATATTCCTACCGAGGCGGGTATCGTGTTGAAGAATATCGAGAACCCTACTTTTTTGGTAAACTTTGTTAGCAGCAACCTGAACAGTGAATTGCAAGAAAAACAACACCTGCTAGAAATGGATCAGGTGCAGGAACGAACCGTTCACCTGATTAAAATTTTACAAAAAGAATTGCAGTTTGCCGAGCTAAAAGATAAGGTTACCAATAAAACCCGTACCGAAATTGACAAACAACAGCGCGACTACTTTTTGCAGCAACAACTAAAAAGCATTAAAGACGAACTAGGCGGAGATACCAACGATCGCGAGTTGGTAGAAATGAAGAAGAAGGCCGAAGAAAAAAAATGGCCCGAAACAGCTAAAGTTGCCTTTAAAAATGGCATGGCCAAACTCGAGCGCATGCATCCCACCACACCCGATTATTCGGTGGTGTACAATCACCTCGATTTAATGCTCGACCTCCCCTGGGAAGAATATACCCTGGATAATTACGATCTTACCCATGCCGCCGAAGTGCTCGATAACGATCACTATGGTATGAGCAAGATAAAAACCCGTATTCTCGAATACCTGGCAGTATTAAAACTGAAAGGAGATATGAAGAGTCCGATATTATGTTTTTTAGGACCTCCCGGAATTGGAAAAACCTCTTTAGGTCGCTCCATTGCCCATGCAGTGGGAAGAAAATATGTGCGGGTGAGCCTAGGTGGCTTACACGATGAAAGTGAAATACGCGGACACCGGAAAACCTATATTGGTGCCATGCCTGGCCGTATTGTACAGAATATCCGGAAATGTAAATCATCTAATCCCGTAATGATATTGGATGAGATTGATAAAATTGGCAACGATTTTCGTGGTGATCCTTCGTCTGCTTTATTAGAAGTGCTTGATCCTGAGCAAAACCATTCATTTTACGATAATTACCTCGAGCTGGAATATGATTTGAGTAAGGTACTGTTTATTGCTACTGCCAATAATATCCAGCAAATTCAGCCGGCCCTGCGCGATCGTTTAGAGATTATCGACCTGAGTGGCTATGCTACAGAAGAAAAAATTCAAATTGCTTTACAGCATTTGGTGCCCAAACAAAAAGAAGCACATGGATTAAAAGATACCAACTTTCAATTAAGCGCAGGCGTGCTGGAAAAAGTAATTGAAAATTATACCCGCGAAAGTGGGGTGCGTGAACTGGATCGGCAACTCGCTTCTATTATGCGGTATCAAGCGAAGGAATTGGCTACTAAAAACAAATTAAAATCTACCGTAACGCTGGCAGATGTAGAAAAAATTCTGGGCCCTACCAAGTACAACAACGAAATGTATAAAACCGCATTGATGGCAGGTGTGGCGGTTGGTTTGGCATGGACCTATGTGGGCGGAGATATCCTGTTTATTGAAACCCTGCTGAGTGATGGAAAGGGAGAATTAAAGCTAACCGGAAATTTGGGTAATGTAATGAAGGAAAGTGCCAGCACGGCCTTAAGTTATGTGCAGGCCCATGCGAAAAAATTTGGTATCGATTCAAAAATATTTGAGAAAAAGAATGTACACGTACACGTTCCCGAAGGTGCTACACCCAAGGATGGTCCTAGTGCCGGTATTACCATGCTCACCTCATTGGTATCGGCTTTTACCGGAAAAAAGGTAAAACCCTTTTTGGCCATGACGGGCGAGATAACCCTGCGCGGACAAGTATTGCCGGTAGGAGGTATCAAAGAAAAAATACTGGCAGCCAAAAGGGCCGGATTAAAAGAGATTATTCTTTGCGCACAAAATGAGAAGGATATCCGCGAAATAGATCCTGAATTTATTAAGGGACTTAGTTTTCATTATGTAAAAACCATGCAGCAGGTAATCGACCTGGCATTGGTATAATCGGTATAGTTGGTCATTCTTTGTTAGATTTGACCTATAATTTACCCGATGCGAAAATTGCTACTTCTTATGGTAGGCTGGCTCCTGATAGTGGAGGGCAGTTCACAAACCCTGGGGGGCAATGCAGCATTTAACTTCCTGAACAATGCGGTGGGGGCCCGAACAGCCGCTTTGGGAGGATTGAATATCTCTGGTATTAATAAGGATGTTTCCTTTGCCTTTCAAAATCCTGCCCTGTTGCGTTCGGTGCATCATGGTCAGATCAGCAGTACCTTCAACTCCTGGGTTGCCGGCATCAGCAATTATTCATTGGTAGCCGCTTCCCAAATTCCCTCTATAGGATGTATAACCGGCATTGGGGTTAACTATTATAATTACGGAACCCTTGCCCAAACAGATGCCTCCGGTAATATCCTCGGTCAATTCCGGCCCATGGACTATGTAGTGCAGGGGATGATTAGTAAGCAATATAAAGAACGATTTACGGGAGGAATTACTGTAAAATATATTCAGTCTAACTATGGAATGTTTCGCAGTTCGGGTATTGCGGTAGATGTGGGCGTTGTGTATCGGGATTCTGCTGCTGGATGGCAGGCTTCGGTTTTGGTAAAGAATATGGGAACCCAATTAACTGCTTATGTACCGGGTGCTGCAAAAGAAGAAATACCCTTCGATTTGCAGGTAGGAATTTCGAAAAAACTCGAAAATGCACCCTTCCAGTTTTCATTAACTGCTCGTCAATTGCATCGCTTCAATACTTTGTACAACGATACCAGTTTTCGCGCTGCGGAAGGGGAAATCAATTATACCGAGGTTTCAACTTTGCAAAAAATCTTATCTCATCTCACCCTGGGCGTACAAGTGTATCCGCATGAAAAACTAGAATTGATGGCGGGCTATTCCTTTAGAAGAAGAGCTGAATTGAATGTGTTTAATCAGGTGGCTGGGTTGAATGGATTTACTTTTGGCACGGCCCTGCTGTTAAAAAAGATGCATATTCAGTATGCTACCGGATTGTATCAGCGCAATATGTTTCATCAGATAACCATCAATGTGAATTGGCTGGGTCAGCTATAAAAATAAGCCGGAAATAGTTAGTCAACCCTTTGGTTAACCAGCTATCTCCGGCTGATAGGATATGGATAAAGGGCTGCGAACGCACAGTTGAATTCATTCAGCAGTTGCCTCTGTATAATTAGATACCCTTCTTTAACATTGTGTTGCCTGGGGGGCAAATAATTGTTAATTCCCTCCGGTTTTTTTGGGGGGTGCGGGAGTTGTTTTGGGTGGCGTGGGGAGGGTTGTGGGTAGTTTATTGTCTGCTGGTTTGGGAAGGTTTCCACTTGCGGGTATATTTTTCGGTTTGTTGCCCAATAAACTGGTATCCGACTCTGCACCAATATTTTCAGTTGCTTTTGAAACTTCATATCCGTTTTCTGCACCCGTTGTATTCACTTCACTTTCGCCGCTTTGAATGGGAACATTTCCATTGGAATAGTCAATCTGAAAATCGGTGTTGATTTCTTCCGGTTTGGTAAAGGTTAACTTGGTATCAATGCCGCAGGTAGGGTCGTTGGCGGTTTTATTCATAAAATAGGCCCAAATTGGCATGGCTGCTCTGCCTCCCTCACCAGTTTTACTTTCTTTATTAAAGCGAATAAATCGGTCATCAGCACCTACCCATCCACCGGCCAGCAATTGAGGCGTATAGCCCATAAACCAGGCATCACTATTGTCGTTGGTAGTTCCGGTTTTTCCGGCAATTTCTAATCCGGCAGGCATATCATAACTCCAAATACCGGCACCGGTACCATTCGTCATCACGCCCTGCATCATTTTTATCACCGAGTAGGCTGTTACATCACTAATCACCTCTTTACGGGTAGGAACAAAATTGGCCAATACATTTCCATTTCTATCTTCGATGCGGGTAATGTACATGGGTTTGGCACTAAAGCCTCTGCCCGGGAAAATGCTATACCCCTGCATCATTTCGAATAAGGATAGTTCCACTGCACCAATACCTATAGAAGGGTAGGGAGGAATTTCAGATTTGAAATCGCATTTCCGCAAGAAATCAATCAATCGTTTGGCTCCGTTATTGCCATTATTATCTATTTGCTTTAATATATAAGCAGTAGCACAGTTTCTCGATTTGGCCAGTGCCAGTGCCATTGGCATCGCTGCTCCAGTGCAGGTTTTGGTGGTAGCCGGTACCAGTCCATAACTACCAAAACTCTGCTGGTTGTCGTAAACAGTGGTATTGGGGGTAAAACCCGCTTCTTCAATGGCCAGACTATACAAAAGCGGCTTCATGGTAGAACCTACCTGTCGCTTGGTATTGATATTGGCATGATCGTATTTAAAGGTTTTATAGTCGATGCCGCCTACCCAGGCTTTAATCTGGCCATCCATCGGATTCATCACAATAAAACCTGCCTGCAGCATTTGCCGGTGATACTTAATAGAATCGTAGGGCGTCATCAAAGTATCCTTGCCCCGGGCAGTATTCCAAGCGAAAATGTGCATATTCACGGGTTCGAGGAATGATTTTTTAATTTCCTCCTCATCCACCCCATCTTTTTTCATGTTTTTCCAGCGATCACTTTGCTTCATGGCCGATTCCAGCACATGCTCATATCCCTTCCAAACGGAGCCGGTTTTAATATTCTCCTGATTGTTCAATAATTTTTGCAGATAGTTCATATGGCGGGCCACTGCTTGCTCGGCGTATATCTGCATGCTGGGATTGATGGTGGTATAAATTTTTAATCCATCCCGATATAAATCATAGTTATCGCCATTATTTTTCTTGTGTTCCTTACACCATTTTTTCATTTCTTCTCCCAAAATCATTCTAAAGTAAGGTCCCAATCCGTTGTTCTCATCCAACTTTTTATAGTTCAGCTGAATGGGTTGTTTTTTAAGTATAGCCGCTTCGGGAGCAGTAAGAAAATTCTTAGTAACCATCCGGTTCATCACAAGATTTCTTCGGTCCATCGCTCGCTTCGGATTGGTTCTGGGGTTGTAGATGCCCGGACCATTAACCATACCTATCAAAACAGCGGCTTCCTCTATATTGATGCGGTCGGGTTCTTTTTGAAAAAAGGTTTTGGAGGCATTTCGGATGCCAAATACATTGTCTCCGAATGCTACCGTATTTAAGTAGAGCGTAATAATTTCTTCCTTGGTAAAATTGCGTTCCAGTTTAATGGCAATAATGGCTTCCTTTAATTTTTGAATGCTGCGTAAGAAGATATTTTTCGTGCTCCAGTTTTCTGTAAACAGGTTTTTAGCTGTTTGCATAGTCAGGGTACTTCCCCCACCTTCACTTCCTAAAAAAAACAAGGCTCTTCCTACGGATAAGGGATCAATGCCACTGTGGTCGTAAAATCTTTTGTCTTCAGTGGCAACCAGGGCTTGCACGGCAAAAGGACTGATGTCTCTATATTCTGTAATTATCCGGTCTTCGATGTAATATTTTCCTATGGGGGTTCCGTCATCCGCAAAAACCTGACTGGCCAATGAAGCGGTAGGGTTTTCTATATCTTCCAACTGAGGCATAGCACCCATCCAACCTAGGTTGATGATGATTACCAGTAAAACAAATAATCCGATACAAGCGAAAAAAAATCGCCAAAAATATTTTACTGCCTTTGTCATAGTAGGGGTATTCTTTTTCATCCTGTTTTCAAATATCCTTATTTTTTGCTAATCCCGCGGTGCTATTCCCAAATAGCCAATGGTTCTTTTTGCTGGCTAAAATTTTTCGGGGTACAATTCATGCAAGAAACTGTTATAGCCTTCTATATCCTGACTTTCCTGCAGGAGTGCCAGGTTTGCAGGACTGATCATACTAAACTTGTATTTATTAGATCCCAGCCAGGGCAAGATTCGGGTGGCCGTGGAGGGACGCACTTTTTCCATGTATTGCAGGGCCTGATCAAAATTTTCAAAGGGTCCGAAAAGCAAATATTGTAATTGATTGTTGATTTTGCGAATGGACATCGCTATTGGCCGGTTGAGCGACAATTGTTGATTAAAACGGGTAAAGGCATTTTTGCTTTCGCTCACAAAAATGGGGTCTACTTTATCGAGCATGAGCACCAGATAAGCAGTGTCGTTGGGATTAATGCTGTAGCTGTTCCCTTTAAACTGGCTGGTGGCATTGCCTCCCAGAAGGGTAAGGGGTTTTGTTCTGATAAGGGGGGCAACTGGTGCGATAGGAACCGTTGGGGTGTATTCTTTTCCGGTTTTAACCAATTCGGTGTTATTGGGTTTTACTGGTAAACTTTTAGCTGTTATGGGTTCGTTGGGTGCTTTTAAAGATGGGAGAGATTTGGTAATACTGGGTATGGTTGCTGAAACGTCTACATCGGCACCTCTTCTTAGATCCTCTTCTCCTCTTTCGATGGATAAATTACTTAGGTAGGCTTCTATCTGATTTCTGCGCTTGAGCACATCAACCATGGTTGCGGATTTTTCAGCTAAGGTCGATTGCGGAAAAAGGCGAGATATATTTTCTAGGCGGTTGATGGCAATGCTGTCTTGCTTGGTTTTAATATAATAGATGGCTTCTATATACAATAGTTGGGGCTTCCAATAGGAATTGCCCAGTTCTTTATCTGCTTTAATTTTTTCAGCTTTTGCCTCCTCAAAAGAGCCTTCAATAAACAACTTGTACACCTTTTCGTACTGAATGGTTGCGGGGTCTTTCTCTTTTTCCTTGCCTGCCTGGTTCAGTTGTTGGGTTAGTTTTCCTGCGGGATATTCAGCTTTCAATCGCGCAGCCATGGCATCTGCTCTAACGGGATCTCCCATTTTTCTATAGCAATAGGCCAAATTAAATAGCGAAACTTCTACTTCACTGCTTTCCGGGAAACGTTTGATAATGGATTCATAAATTTCAATGGCAGTAGGATAGTCTTCCAATTGATTTTGAAAAGTGAGGGCATTTTCGAGTAGGGATTTGAGTATAACCCCATTTGATTGACCCATTTTTAAATCATCCAGGGGTATATTTTTATACAGCGATTCGAGGGTGATTTCTTTGTCATCGGCCTGATTAACGGTGGCAGTAACCAAAGTAGCCTGCGGGTCGGGTAGGTTATTCGTTCGGTTAAGGGTTCGGTTAACCAGCAGGTTGGCATTTAAAAAATAGAATTCACCGGATCCGGAGGCTGCAAACAGCGATTGATTGCCCAGGGGATTGCTGATGCCAATGGGATCTGCATTGGGTAAATCTTTCAATCCTTTTTCTTTTCTTACTTGTCGCAAAACTTTTTTCACTGCTAAATTCCTTTCTTCTGCTTGCATACCCGCCAAAGTTTGCAGGCTATCTTCTCGTTGAATGGCTAGTATATTATTGGCAATAATTTTTAAAGCGGGTTTTCTTTCAGCAACTCGGCGTGCATCGATTGGGTCGGGTGGGATTGAGCGGATACTGTCGTAGAAGGCTTGCGCTGGCACATATTTTTTCTGCTGATAGTTTATATCTGCCAATAACAAATAGCTTTGATCACGTTGTTTATCGTTGTTGATGCCGGATTCTACACTTTTCAGCAGAAGTTGCTGGGCATTATCGAAATGTTTTTGTTGTATTTCTAATTGGGCAGCAGCGTAGTAGATGATGTCGCGGTTGCTTTCATATTTGTCTTTTCGCGCCATTTTTAGTAGTTCATCCAGATTTTGTTGAATAGCATTGGTTTCTTTACCTGCCGCCAATCCGGCTACTTGTAATCTGGCATAAATCTCCAACAAGGGATCATGCGTAATTCGAATGGCCTGATTAAACCATTTGATGGCTTCCTCATTTTGTTGGGCGAGTGCAAAAAGTTGGGCTGCCAGAAAATAGGTTCTGTCTTCGGAAGCCGTTGCATATTCTTGAGGAAGTGACTGCACTAGTTCGCGGGCTGCTTGTTCCCATGCCTGTTGTTTATAAAAAACATAGGCAGTGATTTCGTGTAAAAAGGGTTGTAGGCGAACGGGAAATTGTGGATCTTTTTTCAGCAACTCTAATAAAGTAGCCGCTTCTATAAAATTTTCCTGCTCAATTTGATTGCGGGCCTGCCATAAAAAACTTTCATTGCGGCTGGGTGGAAAGCTGGTGATTCGTTTCCATAAGCTTTTACTTTCGCGGGTGGCAATGGTAAACACCCCATTGGTATTACTGGCATTGCTCCCAATGGGAACGTCGTACCCATCGTCTTTGGGGGCAAACGCATAATTGATGTATTGAAATACAACCCCTGCCGAATCAAAATGCTGTTGTAACAGATAGGCTCTGCCCATCAGTAAGTATAATTTGTCTACCCAATCACTTCTCAAATCATGCAACAAAATGCCCGCAGTGCACTTGTAAATTACGGTGTCTAACAGCGGGTCGTTTACTGTTTCGGAAAGTTGATAAGGATAAAAGGGTAGTAAATGGGTATAGTCGTCGGGTTGTATGGCGGCTGCTCGTTCTTCAATATCATTCATCAACTCCCGTGCATTAAAATGATAATTAAAGCGACTTACGGTATTGTTATATACCCTCCTGGGATAGGTAAATTTTTTTTCTCCCGATCGTTCAGAAGAGAGTGTACGGTTTTCGTATTTGGCCGGTTTGGGAACCTCAACAGAAGTGTTTGGTTGGGCCTTTGCCAGTAAAGGGAAACAAAGGATTACCACAAGCCATCTCGGTCGCCAGTAGTTGGGGATACAAATTGATAAAAGGGTAGTAAATGGCCTGTACATAAAATGTGTTTAAAATTACATTTATTTCTGTTGCCATTCTACGGAAAAAGCAGCCAAGTATGTACCTTTAACCTGTTTTTATCAAATGGCAACCAACGAATTCAATAATACCCTCAGCCGACTCCGGAACAGCTATCGTTTGGTAGTGATGAACGATGATACCTACGAAGAAGTGGTAACCTTTCGTTTGTCGCGTTTGAGCGTGTATATTGGCTTCAGCACGCTGTTTGTTTTGTTGGTGGGCCTAACCATTGCCCTGATTGCATTTACTCCGCTTAAATATTATATCCCTGGTTATGGAACCCGGGAAAGCCGAACCGCCCTGCAGGTTTTAAAAATCCGAACCGATTCTTTGGAAAGGGCTATTCGATATAAAGACCAGTACCTGGATGGGGTAAAAAAAGCCCTGTCTGGAAATGGAATCCAGGTATTAGATACCATTCCGGTTGCTGTACCCTCTTCCCAAACTTCCAGTGATTAATTGATTGCTATGCGTAGATTATTCGATAAACAAATTATGCCCTTGTGGACGGTTTTTCTGTTGGTTTCCGGGCTGCTGGTTATTTTCTGGAATAAGCTACCGGCTAAGCAGATTAATCCTTGGGTGGTGCTGATTGGGAATGCGCTATTATTTGTAATTGCCCTACTTAATATTGCTTATCACCGGGCAAGTCTACAAAAAAAGAACCCCCAGGCAGTTTTAAGAAGTGTGATGGGGGCTACTATGGTTAAGCTATTTGTGCTGGCAGCCCTGGTTATTATTTATTTAGTGGGTGCCGGTTCTGCCCGCAGCATATACGGAGTAATTGCATCTATGGGCTTGTATATTATATACTCATGGCTGGAAACTAAAATTTTACTTCAAATGAAATCGCCGCACTAATGGCTGCTACCGAACATCCCTTGCAGGCCTTGGCGGCATATTTACCCGAGGGCAGTTTTGAGCGGGTGGCGGAATTTCTTCATCAGTACAAAGTACACTTAACCATTACCCGCCAACGGAAATCTGTATTGGGCGATTACCGACATGCTGGCCGAGAAGGGAATCACCGCATTAGTATTAATGGAAATCTTAATAAATACGAGTTTCTCATTACCCTATTGCACGAACTGGCACACCTGCTAACCTTTGAGCAGTTTCAACATCGGGCAGCGCCGCATGGTGTTGAATGGAAACAGCAGTATAGCAAATTGTTGAGTCATTTCGTTGCTCATCAGATTTTTCCCCCCGACATTGTTCGGGCCTTGCAGGCATCCATCCGCAATCCGGCTGCTACGGCCAATGGGGAAACAGATTTGTTGCTGGTATTGCGCAAGTATTCTGCACAAAAAAAGGAGGGGTACATTACCATGGAAGAATTAGGCGAAGGGGAGTGGTTCGAGACAGAAAATGGGAGAACCTTTCAGAAAATCAGTCGCCGCCGCAAACGATTTACCTGTATTGAACAGCCTTCCGGACTCAGTTATAGTTTTAGTGCGGTTACTGAGGTAAGAAAAATTGAACGGCCAGCCCCCAAAAAGTTGTAAGTGGTTATTAGGCTACTGCCTTTTTTACCAAATCAGCTGCTTCGCTTAGTTCTATGGCAGACTGCACTTTCAGGCCACTTTCGTCGATTAGTTTTTTGGCTTCCACTGCATTGGTACCCTGCAAGCGAACAATGATGGGAATGTTGATATTGCCCATTTTGTTGTAGGCATCAATAACCCCAGAAGCAACCCGGTCGCAACGTACGATACCGCCAAAAATATTGATGAGGATGGCTTTTACATTAGGATCCTTTAATATAATTCTGAAGCCGGCTTCAACAGTTTGTGCATTGGCAGAACCACCCACATCCAGAAAGTTGGCAGGCTCGCCACCGCTTAGCTTAATCATATCCATTGTGGCCATGGCCAATCCCGCACCATTTACCATACAACCTACGTTTCCGTCGAGTTTAACGAAATTCAGGTTAAACTGTCCTGCTTCTACTTCAGTTGGGTCTTCTTCTGTAACATCCCGCAGGGATGCAATATCCGCATGCCGCATCAATGAATTATCGTCGATATTCATTTTACAGTCAACTGCAATTATTTTTTCATCGCTGGTTTTAAACAGGGGATTAATTTCGAGCATACCGCAATCAATACCTACGTAGGCATTGTATAAATTGGTTACAAACTTCACACAGTTTTTAAAAGCATCACCTGATAAACCGAGGTTAAAGGCGATTTTGCGGGCTTGAAAACCCTGCAATCCACCGCTGGGATGGATCCACTCTTTAAATATTTTATCAGGGGTATTGTGCGCCACTTCTTCAATATCCATACCGCCTTCGGTGCTGTACATGATTACGTTCATCCCTTTGGCACGATCTAACAGAATAGAGAGATAAAACTCTTTAACCGGATTGGCACCGGGATAATATACATCCTGCGCTATTAATATTTTGTTTACTTTTTTTCCTGCTGGCCCCGTTTGTATGGTAACCAAGGTTCCACCCAGGATATTTTTAGCAATTTGGGTAACTTCCTCTAAACTTTTTGCTACCGCAACTCCCCGTTGTTCTGTTCCCTGAATTTTACCCTTACCCCTTCCGCCAGCATGAATTTGTGCCTTGATTACGGCGAAATTATTGCCGGTTTCGGTTTTTAATTGGCGGTAAGCTTCTTCTGCAGCCATTACATTATCAACAGCAATACCTTCCTGCACCGGTACCTGATATTTTTTCAGTAGTTCTTTGGCCTGATATTCGTGGAGATTCATGCGGAATTTTTTTTTGCGAAGATAATACAAAGCCCGATTGGTTGGGGGTACTTTTAAAAGGTTGCTAACAATTATTTTGCTAATTTTGGGTTCAACAGCAAATAATCGTTCATTTAAAAAAAAACGCATGAAAAAAACACTCCTTTCTTTTGCATCCATTTTACTGGTTGCCGCTTTGGTTTCATTTGTTCCTGCATCCAACCATAACTACGCAGATTTATCGGTTAACCTCGAAAAAAGCCGTATTGATTGGGTTGGTTCTAAGAAAGCCGATTTCCATACCGGTATGGTACCTCTGAAAAGCGGATCAGTATCTGTAGATGGTGGTAAATTAACCGGTGGCAAATTTGTAATTGATATGGCCAATCTGAAAGTTACCGATGGAGCCGGCGATCGCCTGGCTGGTCACTTAAAATCAGCTGAAATTCTGGATGTAACCAAAAATCCGGAAGCAACTTTTGAAATCAGCAAGGTTACCTATACTTCTGATAATACGGCTTCTATTGCTGGTTCATTAACCTTTAATGGCACTACTTTGCCATTGGTTTTTAACGCTAATATTCGCAATTCAGACGACAAAGGATTTTTTGCCCAGGCTTTCTTTAGCTTCGACAGAACTTTGTTTGGCGTGAAATATGGAGTAGGCGCCGTTTCTAACGACGTTCAACTGGCCATTCACCTGTTTGCTAAGTAATTTCAATAAAATAATTGAATGAATAGTGCCCGTCCGCCTAAGGCAGACGGGCATTTTTTTTTAATGATATCATCGTATCTTGTAACAAAAATTTACCCATGTTAGCCCAAACGCTTACCGATATTCCTGAAATTCAAATGATACCCGGATATTTTGCCCGGTTTATTCATACCGATAGCATGACGCTCTCTTATTTAACCGTAACAGGGGGGGCAGCATTGCCTGAGCATGACCATCCGCATGAGCAGGTTTCTACCGTATTGGAAGGGGAATTTGAGCTTACCCTGGCAGGGAAACCCATTCGATTAACGCCGGGGGAAGTGCTGGTGATACCATCGGGTACCCGCCACTCCGGAAAAGCCATAACGGATTGCCGACTGCTGGATATTTTTACACCGGTACGGGAAGATTACAGGGCACTTACAGAAAAAGCAGCTGCTGCCCAATAAGCATTAACTTAACCTTCGGCATGTAATTTTTGGATAGCTGCCGTTAGTTGAGGCACAACTTCGAACAAATCGCCAACGATACCATAATCGGCCGCCTTAAAGAAGGGCGCTTCGGGGTCTTTATTGATTACTACAATTACTTTACTTCTGTTAACGCCCGCTAAGTGCTGAATAGCGCCGGAAATCCCTAGGGCTATATACAGGTTGGGCGCAATTTGAACGCCGGTTTGGCCTACATGTTCGTGGTGTGGTCTCCAATGGGCATCACCTACCGGTCGGCTACAGGCGGTTCCGGCTTTTAGTACCTTCGCCAGATCTAATAATACGCCCCAGTTTTCTGGTCCTTTCAAACCTCTTCCGCCGCTAATTACAATATCTGCTTCGGTAAGTGGAACTTCTCCTTCTATTTTATTTACCGCAGTAACTTTTCGGGTTGAAGCCGGAACCGGGATAGATAAATTAGTAACTACGGTTTCTTTAGCAACAAAAGGAATACTTACACTGTTGGGATTGAGGGTGATTATTTTTTTAGCAGTGTTGATGCTTACTTCTGCAAAAGCTTTTCCGGAAAAAACGGTTTTTCTTACGGAAAATCCATTAGAAAGATCCGGTACTGCAATGGCTCCAGAAACCAATCCTGCACCCAATCGGGCAGAGAGGCCCGGCGCAACCGATTTGGAACTGGGATTATTAGAAAATACAATTACATCGGCCCCAATCTGTTCGATAGCCGCCGCAATAACCGATACATACACAGATGGATTAACCGCTTGCAAGTTGGCATCTGCTACCTGATAAACCTGGCTGGCTCCATAAGCCCCTAATGCGGAGAGGTTATCCGTGCAATTACCCAGTACCAGCACCCCTGCACTCGTTCCAGAAATTCGGGCAATTTCATTTCCGTAGCTGATGATTTCTGCGTTGGATTTTTTCAGGTGACCTTCTTGTAAATCGGCTATTATTAAAACAGACATGGTAATTATTTTTTGTATTAAATAACTTTGGCTTCTTCGTGTAATAATCTAACTAACTCTGCTACATTATCGGCACTTACCAGTTTCACACCGGCTTTGGCAGCAGGTAATTCGTAGCGAGTGATGGTAGTTAATGGGGTAACTGCTTCGGCGGCAACTACATGCAGCGGTTTGGTGCGGGCACCCATAATTCCACGCATATTTGGGATTCTTTGCTCTGCCATACCCTTTTGGCAACTGATTATAGCCGGTAAAGCACAACTAACAGTTTCTTCTCCACCCTCCACTTCACGTGTTACAGAGCAACCTTCGGGGGTTACTGAAAACTGGGTGGCTAGCGATACATATTCTGAAGGATATAATTCTGCAATCATGCCACCTAAAGAGGCATTATTCGAATCGATGGCTTCTTTACCAGTAAATACTAAATCGTATTTTTCCCGATCGCAAAGAGCAGCAATTTGTTTGGCTACAGTATAGCTATCGTTAGAAACGATATCTATACGAAATGCTTCATCCCCACCTAATGCCAATGCCTTTCGAATAATAGGTTCACTATCTGCCCCCCCAACGGAAACCAAGTGTATAATGGTTGCAGGATCTGATTCTTTTAATTCAATAGCACGCACCAAGGCATACCATTCATCGTAGGGGTTAATAATCCATTGCACACCCGCTTCATCAAAACGAGTATTGTTTTCGGTAAAGGCAATCCGGCTGGTGGTATCCGGTGTTTTACTGATGCAGACCAGTATTTTCATACAGTTCGATATAAGGGTTACGGAATAGTTGTAATGATAAATGGTTGTTTATGCAACTAATTGCAAATATAGGAAGGAATTTCATAGAGTTTTCAAGCAAATCGTTAATTTTTTTATGCTGATTTGGAACAATATCATCCCATTATTCGTGTGTATATTTGGAGATGAATCGGATGGAAAAATTAAAAGAATACCTGAAAGCGCAGCCCGAAGACCCTTTTCTGAATCATGCTTTGGCCCTGGAATATAGTAAAGAAGGGGAATTGGATCTAGCGCGCGAAGGGTTCATTCGGCTCTTGCAGCAGCATCCGGAATATGTAGGTTCTTATTATCACCTTGCCGCCCTATTGTTGCAACAAAACCGCAGGGGAGACGCAATCGAATGGTACGAAAAAGGAATGGCAGAAGCCAAAAAAGCGGGAGATACCCATGCATTCAACGAATTACGGGCTGCTTATGATGATGTGATGGATGTATAAGAAAATAGGCTTTCTCAGCTACCTCTTGAGCCGCCGGTTTTGATGGGCTTCTTTCCACCACCGCTGGCCTTACTGGCTCCGGGCTTAGCAATAAATTTAGAACTTTGGGCTCCGGGCTTAGTAGAGGTATTGCCGGATTTGCCATTTTTTTTGTTGTTCACGGGTAATGACATACAGCTGAATTTGAATTAAAGGTACGATTTTTTTTGCGGATGGCAAGCTAACTGGCTACGGAAATGTTCAACTGATTCGCAGCCGCAGTTCAGTATCTATTTTGGTAAAAAGATGGTAGGGTTTATACGATCTCCATTCTGGTAATTCCATCAGCTCCATATAATAGGGCAGCTTTTTTTTGATAAAGTCTTGCTGTGTGGCCGCCGGCATATTCAAAATAATGATCCATCCTTCTTCATCGCTCACCTCATCATACCATTCGCGGTAATATTCATTGTCGCTGCTGTGAAAATTCAACACATTTTCGGCGATGAAAATAAATTTACTAATTCCTTTCTTCATCAATTCATCGCCAATTTCTCGCTTCAACATCATGATATCGTTTTCAATGGCATCGTTCCATTCTCCAATTAATTCAATCACGCAAAAGTGAAGTTCATAGTCTACATAGATGATTTTGAGATACAGGGTTTTGCTGCCAAAATCATCCCATTGCGGGTGGATATAATAATTGTAAATTGTTTGAGAGAACTCGAATTCACTATACTTGGTGCCATAAAAGGGAGATAGCTTATCATCAGCTGCTATGTACAAATGCCTCCAATTATAATAGGGCTCGATGGTATGCATAGGAATCTTAATGCCCGTTTCCGGCGGCTTCAATAGCTTTTTTTACACTGCCATGCTTCAGCAGTAAGTCTTTGGCTTGCTCGTAATCTTTCAATGCCAACCCCTCCATTACCATCTTCACCCCACGGTCAACCAGTTTTACATTACTGAGCTGCATGTTCACCATTTTATTATCTTCTACGCGGCCCAACTGTATCATAACAGCCGTAGAAATCATATTCAGTACCAGTTTTTGGGCGGTTCCGCTTTTCATCCGGGTACTGCCGGTAACAAATTCAGTTCCTACAACCACTTCTACCGGAAAATCTGCTTCCCGCGATACCGGTGTATTCGGATTACAACTGATACTGCCTGTGATAATGCCCTTGCGTCTGCATTGTTTTAAAGCACCAATCACAAAAGGCGTGCTTCCACTGGCAGCTAAACCCACTACTACATCTTTATCACTCACAAAATGCTTCTGTAAATCGTTCCAACCTTCATCAGGATGATCCTCGGCAAATTCCACGGCCGTGGTAATGGCTTTTTCACCCCCGGCAATGATGCCGATTACCAGTCCATAAGGTACCCCAAACGTGGGCGGACATTCACTGGCATCCATAATACCCAAACGGCCGCTGGTGCCTGCTCCGAAGTAGGCGGACATTCACTGGCATCCACAATCCCCAAACGGCCGCTGGTGCCTGCTCCGATATAAAACAAGCGTCCCCCTGCCAGCATCTTGTCGGAGATTGCGGCTACTAATTTTTCAATTTGCGGAATAGCTTTTTCTACTGCATCCGGCACCGTTTTATCTTCCTGGTTGATATTTTGTAACAATTCAGGAATACTCATTTTCTCTAGGTGTCTGTACTGGGAGGGTAGCTCAGTATATCGGATAAAATCTTTCATATATTTATAGATGATATTGAATTAAACCTTGCAGGGGCGTTTTCATAACCCGACCCAGCTTTAGTCCATAATGGTTACAAAGTTCCTGTAAAACATCTTTGAAACCAAAAGCAATACTGCCAGTAAAATGAACCGGGAACTGTTCGCGCTCCTTGTATTTTAGTAAATGGTGAAAAAAGAACTCGTTACATCCATCTTCGAGTATATTTTCTACCATATAATGACCTCTGTTTTCAGCCAGGAAAACAGCAAAGGACGCCAAATAGCGATTGGCCAATGGCTTTTTGTATACATTTTCTAGTATGTCGGCCCGGGTTTGATTAAAACGGCTTTCGAATGACGATTGTAAAGATTCATCCATGGTTTCGTACAAATAGTATTGTACCAGTTTTTTTCCGAGGTAGGCCCCGCTTCCCTCATCACCTAAAATATAGCCGATACCGGGACTATTTTTTACAATCTTTTTACCATTGTAGTAGCAGGAATTGGAACCGGTTCCTAAAATGCAGGCAATTCCTTTGCTATGGCCACATAAGGCTCGGGCAGCGGCTAATAAATCGGTTTCAATAGCGTGGGTAGCTTTCGGAAAAACTTGTTTCAATACCTGTTTCATTACAGCGCGGTTTTCGAGATTGCTTAAACCGGTACCATAAAAATGTACCTCGCCAATAACGGCTCCCTTTAATTTTGGCAACAGTTCGCTTTGTAATAATCCAACTATTTGCTCCCGACTCAGAAAATAAGGACTGATACCCTGGGTGGTTATTTTTCGGGTTTTTCCATTTGTAATTAAACACCAGTCGCATTTGGTTGCGCCGCTGTCTGCAATCAGTTGAATAGGCATACAGTCAATATTTATTGCTAAAGTTCACCCGAATTCCGACCATTAGTGTTCGGAAATAGAAGTCAAATATCCCCTTTTCATTATTTATATGGATATTTGCCCGGCATCTAACAAG
>JAPLEI010000040.1 GCA_026391195.1 Bacteroidota bacterium
TTGTTCGTTGGCAAAAATGGCCCGGTATACGGATGCAATACCACCTTACAGAATTATCGTAAAAACTATCCCGACACACTGGTTATGGGTAAGCTGCAGTTCAACCTCTTGAAAATCGAACAAATCTCCCCCACTCATGGATTTGTATTGGGCCAATTTCTCCTAACAAGAAAAATGGGAAACGCCACTGGCTATTTTACCCTTTGGCTACGAAAAATCAACGGAAAATGGCTAATTATTGCCGACCATAGCAGTTGATTGGGTTCCACCTGTAATAAATAAACGAACCAGTATACTAATTATTAAAAGAAAATTGTATGGCTATCATCATCATCGGACTCCTCATCGCCCTAGTAGGCATGATACTGAAAAAAAATCGGACAGAATTGGAATCTATAGGAAAAGGCCTCTATTGGAGCGGACTCGTGATCGGCATTCTGGGATTGCTTTGGTCGTCGGTTAAGCAAATTGATGCCGGTAAAGTAGGCGTTCAATCACTGTTTGGTAAAATTCAAAGTCAGGTACTCCCTAGTGGACTGAATCTCATAAATCCCCTGATGGATGTGCTGGAGGTAGATGTAAAAACTCAAAACTACACCATGAGTGGTGTGCATGATGAGGGAAACAAAGAAGGCGATGATGCAATTCGCGTGCTAACAGCAGATGGATTGGAAGTTACTATCGACTTAACTGTACTCTACAGCGTACTACCCCTGGAAGCACCGCGACTGGTTAGAGAAACCGGCATAGATTATCAAAATAAAATCATTCGCCCCCTCACCAGAACCAAGATGCGCGACAACGCAGTTTATTTTACAGCAGTAGATTTATATTCTACCAAAAGAGATATTTTTCAATCAAAAATATTCAAGAGCATAGAAGACGACTTTAAAAAAAGAGGATTGATTTTAGAACAGCTGTTGGTTAGAAATATTACCCTGCCTGCCACAGTAAAAGCATCCATCGAAGAAAAAATTAAAGCCGAACAAGATGCACAAAAGATGGAGTTTGTGCTGCAAAAAGAAAAACAGGAAGCCGATAGAAAGCGGGTAGAAGCCCAAGGTATTGCCGACTATCAGAAAATTATCAGCTCTGGCCTGGGTGATAAGCAACTTCAGTACGAACAGATTCAGGCGATGAAGGGATTAATGACTTCTCCCAATGCAAAAGTGATTATTATGAATGGAGGAAAAACTCCGATAATATTAGACGGAAAAAACTAAAGTGGTTCTGATAAAAGCACCCTACTCTTCAAATTGAATCGGTTCGCGCCAGATGCGGTAGATCCACCAAATAAAACCACCCAAACTGAGGAAAAACCATGTATAAAAAATACCATTGCCTAGTCGAAACGCTCCATCAATGATTCCATAACCCAGCATGATGCCGGTAGTAGTGTTGATCCCCATCCAAAGAAGACCAATGCCTATGGTATTTAGAATTCTGATTAAGTATTGACGTATGCCCGGTTCCACAGCTTATTTTTCGGTGACACTTATTTACAACTCAAGGGGGTTTTTGTTCAATAAACCCTTAATCCATGCTCTGATTGCTGGTAGCCGCTAACTTTAAAATCCGGTCGAATTGGGCCGGACTCAAATCATTATAGAAAAAATAAATAGGGTCAACCTCTACTCCGTTATGATGTACCTCATAATGCACATGCGGGCCGGTACTTTTCCCGGTACTACCTACATATCCAATCACTTCACCCCGCTTAACTTCATCCCCAACCCGGGCTTTAATCCGATACATATGCCCGTAAAGAGTTTGATAGCCAAATCCATGATTGATTACCACCCGGTTACCATGTCCGCCCGTGCTAAACCCTGCATCCACCACTTTCCCATCCCCGGTTGCATAAATGGGAGTGCCCAGCGGTGATGTAAAATCTACATCAATCCGATACCCAAAACCAGAACCAATGCGGGTAAGATTTTTGTTGCTGATCGGTTGAATAGAAGGCATAGATGCCAGCCATATTTCCTTATTCTTTACCAGACGGTTAATTTCATCGAAGGATTTCAGTTGATAGGCTTCAATTAAAGCCAAGCGGTTCAATTGAACATTGATGCTTTCAATCAGGGCATCCTCCCCCATACTTTGAACTAATTTTACTTCTTTTCGGCGCTCCATATCCTTCACACGGGCACTATCCGGAATGGGCGTTGCGCCAAAAATGGTTCGGTACACATTATTATCGCGGTTCTCAATTTCATCCATCTGTAACTCCAGCTGATTTACCCGTTCCATCAGTAGGGTATAGTTCTCTTGCAGACTTTCGTTTTGCTGACGCAGAATTTTTTCGCGGGGAGAAGCAAAATATCGGAAGGCAATGGTGTAAATCAGCAATCCGGTTACTATGGAAGCAGCAATAAAACCTATCACTTGTAACAAACGAACGCGCAAGGGCGTCTCCAACTTCTCGTAGCGGAGGGTATGGGTATTATAGAAATACTTGACCTTTTTCATAAACCAACGCTTTACAATCTGCCAATCTTATCAGGTAATCCCGTAAGGATAAATTGCGCATCCAACCTCCCTTTCTCCGGAGCCATTTCCTTACCTTTGCCTACCCAAAACAGCCCCAAATATAGTTTCTAACGGCCTAATTGTGGGAGTAAACTTTTTTTACGGATGATGACAAGTGCCCAGATAAGACAACATTTTTTAGACTTTTTTAAGTCTAAAAACCACCATATCGTACCCTCAGCCCCAATCGTAGTTAAAAACGACCCCACCCTGTTGTTTACCAATGCAGGGATGAATCAGTTTAAAGATTATTTTCTGGGTAACAAAAAACCCGAATATACCCGGGTGGCCGATACCCAAAAATGTTTGCGGGTTAGCGGCAAACACAACGACCTAGAAGAAGTAGGCGTTGATACCTACCACCATACGATGTTTGAAATGCTGGGTAACTGGAGTTTTGGCGATTATTTTAAAGCCGAAGCCATCGCCTGGAGCTGGGAATTACTTACCGAAGTGTATAAGCTTGATAAAGACCGACTGTATGTAACCGTTTTTGAAGGCGATGTCTCCGAAGGAATCCCCGCCTCCACGATCGCACTGGCAGAATGGAAAAAGCTGGTACCGGAAGAAAGAATTCTGCTTGGAAATAAAAAAGATAATTTCTGGGAGATGGGAGATACCGGCCCATGCGGACCCTGCTCGGAAATTCATGTTGATTGCCGCTCGGAAGAAGAAAGAAAAAAAATTCCGGGAAAAGATCTGGTTAACAAAGATCACCCGCAAGTAATTGAAATCTGGAACAATGTATTTATCCAATACAACCGATTAAAAGATGGAACCCTTCAGGCACTGCCTACCCGACACGTGGATACCGGTATGGGCTTTGAAAGACTGGTTCGGGTGATTCAAGGGAAACAAAGCAACTACGACACCGATATTTTCTCCGGAACCATCGCTGCCGTTGAGCGGATTACCCAAAAAACCTATGATACCGGCGATAGTAAACAGGCTGTGGCATTTCGGGTTTTATCCGACCATATCCGCGCAATCGCTTTTACCATTGCGGATGGTCAATTGCCTTCCAATACCGGCGCTGGCTATGTAATCAGAAGAATTCTTCGCAGAGCAGTGCGGTACTACTATTCTTACTTAGAGTATCGTCAGCCCCTTTTATACCAGCTCATCCCATTACTGTCTGCTCAATTTGAACAGGTGTTTCCTGAATTAATTCAACAACAAGATTTTGTGGCCAGAGTAATTCGGGAAGAGGAAGAAGCTTTCTTAAAAACCCTGGAAAAGGGGTTGAAAAGAATGGATGATATGCTTGCAACGAATGAAAAGGAGATTCCGGGGAAAGCTGTTTTTGAATTATTCGATACGTTTGGATTTCCTCCAGACTTAACTCGCTTAATCGCATCGGAACAGGGGCGTAGTATCAACGAAAAAGAATTCGACGAAGAAATGCAGCAACAAAAAAATAGGAGTCGGGCTGCTACAACGTTGGATACCGAAGATTGGATCATTCTTCATGAAGATGCAGCCACTGCCTTTGTTGGTTACGACTCACTTTCACTTACTACCCGTTTAGTCAGGTACCGAAAGGTAAAAGCGAAAGGAAAAGAATCTTATCAATTGGTATTAGAAGCTACTCCTTTTTATGCGGAAAGTGGTGGGCAAGTTGGCGATCGGGGCAGCTTACAGTTTGGGGATGAGCATATCCAGGTAATTGATACGAAAAAAGAAAATAACCTGATTATCCACGTTACTACCCAACTGCCTTCCCAACCCGGCGCAGAAGTTTTGGCCACCGTAGATTCCTCTACACGCCAAGCAACCACCATACACCACAGTGCTACCCACCTTTTGCACGCAGCACTTAGAAATGTACTGGGTACCCATGTAGCGCAAAAGGGAAGTTTGGTGAACGAAAACCAGCTCCGTTTCGACTTCTCACATTTCAGTAAAATGACTGAGGAAGAATTACAGGCAATAGAAAAACTGGTGAATGAAAAAATTAGAAAAAATATTCCGGTACAGATAGAGGAAATGGAAAAGGAAAATGCCATGGCAAAAGGGGCAATGGCACTTTTCGGAGAAAAATATGGAGAAAGAGTAAGGGTAGTAACCATGGATCCACATTACTCGGTAGAATTATGTGGCGGAACACATGTGAGCAGAACCGGTGAACTTGGCTTTGTGAAAATACAGCACGAAACAGCCGTTGCGGCCGGCGTGCGAAGAATAGAAGCAGTGAGCGGAGAAGCCGCCCTGCAACTCATGTTTCAAGAATCCACTACCCTCAATGAACTGAAACAGGCACTAAAAAATCCAGCAGAAATTACCCGAGCTCTTCAGCAGGTTTTACATGAGAATGCCGAACTGAAAAAGAAAATCGAAAGCTTGGAAACAAAGCAGTTGAACCAACTCGTTCCGGAACTGATTCAAAATGCAAGCAAAGTGGGCGATATTCAATTTATTGGTGCAATGGTGGAAATTTCACATGCCGATGCCCTTAAGCAAATCTGCTTCCAGCTTAAAAATCACCTCACCCGATACCTGGTTGTACTTACTGCCAATATAGAAGGAAAAGCACAGGTGGCTATTTTAATAGACGACCAAACCGCCGCTGAAAAACAGCTGGATGCCGGTCAAATGATTAAGCAAACGGTTGCTCCCCTAATCAAAGGGGGCGGCGGTGGGGCAAAAACGCTGGCTACTGCTGGCGGACAAAACCCCTCAAATCTCCAGCAGGTAATTGATAGCATCCGGGCCCTGTTAAGCTAATCTTCAATAATTTTTAACATTTCCGAAGAGCTTCGTACTTTAGGTTGCCCTAGCTTTGAAGTACAAAACACTTCGTACATTAAAATTATTCAGCATGATTACCAAAATTACGTTTGCAACTGCGCTCACTTGGCTGATAGCCATTACTGCGATTGCCCAGCCTACCCCTCCAGCACCCCCCGCCCCACCAAAGGAAAAATCAAAAAAAATGGTAATCATACGAAATGGGGATACCACCATTGTGCAGGGGGATGATTTGGCAATTGATATGGATGAATTAAAAAATGTAATTCCCGAAAAAATTAGATTGCAACTCTTAGATTTCAACCCAGATTTCATGATGCAGCGGCCAGGTATCATAAATGAAAACAAAGCGCTGTTGGGGGTTGTATTCGAAAAAAATGACAAAGGAGCCCTGATAAAAGAAGTTATGAAGGGCACTCCAGCAGAAAAAGCAGGTCTGAAAGCCAATGACATCATTACCGCTATCAATGGAGTGGCTATTAGTAGTGCCGAGGATTTATCAAGGGAAGTGGGTAAATACATGCCGGATAACAAAATAACCATCACTTACCTGCGCAACCAGAAAACCGAAAATACAACAGCAATCCTCGCCACAAATAATGGAGAAACAAACCGCAACTATCAATTTAAAGACACTATAGTGTTTAATATTGACGACATGTTTAAATCGTTCCCCCCCGACAAGAACGAATGGGCTCCCAAACCCCGCAAACTTCAGCTGGGCGTGGGTATTCAGGATATGGAAAACAGCAAAGGAGTAAAAATCACTTCCGTAACAGAGAATAGTCCTGCTGCCCTAGCCGGTATTAAGAAAGACGATGTAATACTTTCTGTGAATGGCACCGCACTAACCGACATTAACGACCTGCGCAGAATGCTGAACGATACCAAAGAGGGAGATAAATGGAAAATTGAATACGAGCGAGGTAACAAAAAAAGTAGCACCGAAGTTGTATTTCCCAAAAAACTGAAAACAGCCGACTTATAATTCACAATACATACCACATCAGAAAGGCACACCCAATTGGTGTGCCTTTTTGATGTGGGTAATACAATGAATTAGGCGGGAATTCGTTACTAATTGCAGCGCATTCCCTTTTCCGGCAATGTTTAACCACCCACTATGAAATTTCTGCTACCCCTGTTACTGCTCGTTTGTACAATCCCCACCAGCTCTTTTGCACAAGTTTATTCCAAAAAAGAACCCCTGGCACATACTTTCTCCATTGTTGCAAGGGATGAAAAAACCGGTGATATGGCAGTGGCCGTTCAAAGTCACTGGTTTGGCGTAGGCACCCTGGTTCCTTGGGTAGAAGCAGGTGTAGGCGTAGTAGCCACCCAATCTTTTGTAAATAAGTCCTACGGTCCAAAAGCATTGGGACTGTTAAAAAGAGGACTAACCCCCCAACAGGCTTTAGACAGTCTGCTAAAAATTGATAGTTCTCGGGAAATGCGCCAGGTAGCCATTCTAGATATCAAAGGCAATATTGCCACCCATACTGGCTCAAAATGTATTCAGGTAGCGAAGCACATCAAAGGGAAAAACTTTAGCGTACAAAGCAATATGATGCTGGGCGATTCGGTATGTGAATACATGAAAAAAGCCTTTGAAATGAGTGCCAATAAACCTTTTGTAGAAAGAATTCTGTTGGCATTGGAAGCAGGACAGGCGGCCGGCGGAGACATCAGAGGTATGCAGGCAGCAGCTATTCTGGTTGTTCCGGGCAGATATACAACTCCCTGGGAAAGAACCCTGATTGACCTCCGGGTAGACGACTCACCCCAACCCCTAGAAGAAATAAGACGATTGTACAACATGCAACTAGCTTACGATCATATGAATAGCGGAGACCTGGCCTATGAAAAAATGAATAACCTCAACCTGGCCAATGAAAAGAAAGACATTACGGAGGCAATGAACGAATACAATGCCGCCATGCGCCTATTCCCCGAGAACCTGGAAATGCAGTTCTGGACTGCAGTTACCCTTGCCAATAACAAACAACTCAACAAGGCTTTGCCAATGTTGAAGAAAATATTTGTGCGAGACAAGAACTGGAAGGAACTGTTCCGCCGACTAGAACCCGCTGGATTAATAACCATCTCGAAAGAAGACAAAGAAAAAATACTTTCTCTCTGATATTTGTTATCTGAGAAGTGACTTAGTGACCAAGGTTGGCTATTTTTGTTCGAGATGCAGGATACTCCTATATATGAAGTGGTAATTGGTCTTGAAATTCACGCCCAGTTAGCTACACAGAGTAAATTATTCTGTGGAGACAGCAACTTGTTTGGCGGAGAAGCCAATACACGCGTAAGTGCCATTTCTCTCGCGCATCCGGGTACATTACCAAGAACCAATAAAAAAGCGGTTGAATTAGCAGTAAAACTGGGACTAGCCTGCGAATGTACCATTGAACAAAATAACTATTTCGCCCGCAAAAATTATTTCTATCCCGACCTGCCCAAAGGTTATCAGATATCCCAACATACCAGTCCTATTTGCAAGGGAGGTAATGTTCTCATCACCACAACTGCTGGCAGCAGAGCCGTTCGCCTAAACCGAATTCACATAGAAGAGGATGCCGGTAAAAGTTTACACGATCAACATCCCACCAAAACCTTTATAGACCTGAACCGGGCAGGAACTCCACTGGTAGAAATAGTAACGGAACCCGATATTTATTCTGTCGAAGAAGCCGGACAATTTGTGGCTGAAATCAGAAAACTGGTTCGATGGCTGGGGGTATCTGATGGAAATATGGAAGAAGGGAGCCTTCGGTGTGATGCAAATATTTCCCTCCGCCCCGCCGGATCCGAAACTTTAGGAACGAAAGTAGAAGTGAAGAACCTGAACTCCATCAAGCACATTAAAAAAGCCATAGAATACGAAATCAGCCGAATAACGGAATGCTTGTTACAAGGGCAACCCATCATTCAGCAAACCCGCAGTTTTGATGCCGACAACGATACCACTTTTGCCTTACGCGATAAGGAAGAAGCCAATGATTACCGCTATTTCCCCGACCCCGATTTGGCTCCCTTTGTAATTTCTGCAGAAGCGCTTGAATCCTATAAAGCCTCCCTTCCCGAATTACCCAATGTCTTGCACCAAAGGTTGCTGCAAATGGAGGAGCTAACCGAATATGATGCACAACAATTGAGCGATGACTTGTTCACCGCACAATATTTTGAAGAAGTGAGTTTACACACCAGCAATAAAAAGTCTATTGCCAATTGGATGCTCGGCCCGTTACGTCAGTGGCTCAACGACAATCAACTCAACTTTTCTCAGGTGCCTGTTTCAGCCGCCAACCTTGCGCAAATGATTGATATGATTGAATCGGGGGAACTTAGTTTCTCAACCGCTGTAAGTCGACTACTGCCGGTATTGATAAAAGAAAAAAAATCGCCCCGCGAATTAGCCGAAACACTCAATATACTGCAAACGGCAAATGAAAGTATGCTCGCAGAATGGATTCAGGAAGTGATGAATAAAATGCCCGACAAAGTTCAGGAGTACCAAAAAGGCAAAAAAGGACTGCTGGGACTATTTGTAGGCGAAATAAAAAAAATCAGTGGCGGAAAAGCCGATCCACAAAAAGTAACCCAACTGCTGCAAGAAAAACTAAATCAACCCTAAACAACCCTACATCAAAAAATAGAACATGAAAACAAAAATTTGGATTTTTATTGCATGCTTACTGGCAGTATCCTGCAGTGAAAAAAAATATGGTGCGTTTACTGTGAGTGGACAATTTAAAAATGCAGGTCAACTAAAAATATTTTTGCAGGAATTACCTTTTGGAGGTCGTCAGCCCATCACCGTTGATTCGGCCAGCCTCGACAAGCAAGGTAATTTTGTATTAAGAGGAGTAGGCAAAGAGGAAAGCCTTTACCGGATTACTACAGACATGGGTATGGATGTGATTGTAATCAACGATCAGAAAAACATCAAGTTGTTGGTTGACATGAAAGACTATACGCACTATCAGGTAGAGGGCTCTCCGGCCAGCTTTCAACTGCATGAATTATTTGAAAATTATCGTCGCCAGGCTTCTGCTTTAGCAGTTTGTTTTATGATGCTAGATTCTTTACAACAAAAAAATGTTCCAGACAGTGTTTCGCTTCCCTGTAAGCAAGAAAGAGACCGCAGAATCAGTGATATCAATTCACTGGTGAGTAATTTTGTTCGGGAATCCCCCAGTCCTGCCGCACGCTTTTATGCTATGGGTATTGCTACCCGTACCATGAAGCGCGAAGAAATCGTAAACCTGGCCGATGCATCCTTACAAAAATTTCCAGAACACAGCGGACTGCAAAGAATTAAAACTTTGCTAACAGAACCTACGCCTGCCCCTGCTGCTGAAGAATCAGTGATTAACAAAGAAGCACCAGACTTTTCAATGCCCAATACTGCGGGTGAAAATATCTCGCTGAAAAGCTTCCGCGGTAAATATGTGTTGGTTGATTTCTGGGCTAGTTGGTGTGGACCTTGCAGAGAAGAAAATCCTAATGTAGTAGCAGCCTTTAAAAAATATAGTGCCAAAAACTTTACCATTCTTGGTGTTTCGCTGGATGCTGAAAAAGAAAACTGGTTGCAAGCCATTAAAGACGATCAACTTACCTGGACGCATGTGAGCGACCTGAAGCAATGGGAAAGCAAAGTGGTTCCGCTCTACCAAATAACGGGTATCCCCTTTAACGTGCTGGTTAATCCAGAGGGAAAGATTATTGCTACCGGTTTACGGGGTAAGGATCTAGACAAAAAACTAGCCGAGGTATTGAAATAAATCAAACAATTATTTCTTCTTTTCTCCGGGAGCAATACTGAGTATCAAAACCGGCAATAATATCAGGTTGGTAAGTGTGCCCACTACTAATGTGAGCGAAGTAAGCCATCCCAAAGCTTGAGTGCCACCAAAATCGCTCCAGCAGAAAATGATAAAGCCGGCAATCAACACCAGCGAAGTGTACAAAATACTAATGCCGGTATGTCGGATAGTTTGTACCAGCGTAGCAGCCACATCATGTTGATGATAGCTCAACTCCTGCTTATAATTAATCAGAAAGCGGATGGTTACATCAATGGCAATACCCAGCGCAACACTAAACACCAATACGGTAGAAGGTTTTAGGGCTATGCCCGCCCAACCCATAACACCGGCTGTAATCACCAGGGGCACCAGATTTGGTATGAGTGAACAAATTAATATCCTAAAAGAGCGGAATAGGTACAGCATACACAGCGAAATCAGCAAAAAGGCCCAGGCAATACTTTCTTTCAGTCCACGAATAATAAATCCCGACCCCTCTAAAAAGCTTACACTACTGCCCGTAAAGATTACTTTGTAAGAGGCTGTGTCGAAAATTTCATTTGACTTTACCTGAAATTTATTCAGCAGCTCAGGTAGTCTTGCACTGCCAATATCTTTCATGTTCACACTGATTCGGGCAATTTGTCGGTTGCTATCCATATAATTATTCAACAATCCCGCCACCCCTTTCGAGCCGGAAGCTGCTGACTCATTTCCAGACGATTGGAGATAAGGAGCCATAAATGCCAAATCAGTTTCGGTAGGAATACTATAACTATTGCTATCCCCATCAAAATAAGCCTGACGAGCAAATTTGAGTCCCTCCACAAAAGATAATGGCCGGGCAGTGGCAGAGTCTTCAGAAATAAACGCAGATAACTCCTCCATTTTCTGAATGGTTTTCATGCGCATTACCCCTTTTTTCTTTTTAGCATCTACCACAATCTCCAAAGGCATCACCCCCCTAAAGTTTTTTTCAAACCATTTTAAGTCGGTATAAATTTTATTGCTGCGCGGTAAATCGTCTACTATATACCCAACACTCTTTATTCGAAAAATACCCATTACAGAAAAAATCAACACTACCAGCGTAATACCATATATCCAGCGGGCATGATTAAAAGCCCATCGCTCTATGTTTACTAAGAAATTTTTTAGCCAACGATTTTCCAGATACCGAACATGCTTGTCTTTGGGCGGCGGCAAATAACTTAATACCGCGGGGATAAAAATCAATGAGATCAGGAACAAGGCCATGATGTTGATACCAGCCACTGCTCCAAACTCCTTCAACAAGTCGCTACGGGTAAGCGCAAATACAGCAAATCCAATGGCTGCAGCAATGTTACAAAACAAGGTTACAATGCCCATCCTGCCAACCATGGTAATTAATGCCTCTTCTTTTTGTTTGGTTTCCAGGTAAGCCGTATGATATTTATTTAAAAAATAAATGCAATTCGGAATACCAATTACCACAACCAATGGGGGTATCAAAGCGGTGAGCAGGGTAATTTTATATCCAAACAAAACAATAGTGCCTAAACTCCAGATTACTCCCATCCCTACTACCAGTAAGCTCATGAGCATTGTACTGAATGACCAGAAAAATAAAAGCAGCGTAATAGCCGATAGTACCAGCGAGCCAATTAAAAACCAGTTCATTTCCGCTTTAATCTTATTGCCCACAATTGTGCGGATATAGGGTAGTCCGCTCACATAGAGGGTAGTACCGGTTGCTTTTTCAAAACCGGCTAATTCGCGGGTAATATCATTCATTAAACGAGTACGCGACTTGCTGTTCATCGTGTCTTTATTTACACTAATCCCCATCAGATAACTGCCGGTTTGCGGATTGTATAAGAAAGACCGATAAAAGGGAAGTGTTTCAAAAATCTGTCGGCTGCTATCTAAAGCGGCCTGACTATTATACGGTGGATGGAAAAGTTTTTCAGAAACCAGCTTGCCCAATGCCGAATCATTTCGCAAACCCACTACCTCCGGTATGGACAACACCCCAGTTACCGCATTAATTTTTTTAAGTTGCTGATGCAGATCACTCACTGCATTAAAAAATGCCGGCTGATACATTTTATCAGTTTGTATACCTACCACAACCGTATTGGCATCAGCACCAAAAGTTCTCAAAAACTCTTGGTATTCTTTATACTTCTGATTATCGGTTGGCAAGGCCCGGGTAAAATCGTAGCTCAGCTGAACCTGAGAAGCTTTCCAGCCCATGAAAACGGTAACAACAGCAAGCAGCAATAATAAGCTGAGCCGATATTGTAGGATGAACCTGCCAATGCTATACCACATAATTTAATATTCTAGTGGCAAAGAAAAGAATAAAATCGGGAGTGGGGGGATTGAATCTGATAAATTTAGTATTTTCCCTAAAAGAATGGCCATGCCGAATACTTCCATCGTATCTATCCGTCAAATTAGTTTTTACGTCTTACTGATTTTCCTGGGAATTTTCCTGCTTGGGCAACTCAACGCTTTTATCCCTGCCTTTTTAGGAGCACTTACCTTTCATGTGTTGCTTTCTAAGCCCATGAACTGGCTCACAGATCGAAAAAAATGGTCACCCGGCCTCGCAGCTACCACATTGTTGTTGTTTACAATTATTGTGGTACTGGTACCGATTAGCATGGCATTTAACATTGTATACAATAAGGTTGGCTATGCCATTCAGCATTCCGGCAACGTGATGGCAGGATTAAATACCCTGATTAACCAGGCAGAACAGCGATTTCAGATTACTTTAATCAGCGACCAAAACATAGAAAAAATCGGATTATTATTTGCCGGTATTTTACCAAAAGTGGTAGGGGCTACCGTAGATTCCCTGCTAACGATGGTGATGATGTTATTTATACTGTTTTTTTTATTGTCTAACAACAAAGCCATTCAAAACTGGTGCTTACACCACGTACCGCTTCAACACGAAAACACCCGGCGGCTGGGTAAAGAACTAAATACCCTGGTTCTCTCCAATGCCCTTGGAATACCAGCAACTGCTTTGTTTCAGGGGGTGATTGGGGCTATTGGCTACTATTTTTTAGGGGTAAAAGATATCGGATTCTGGATGGTAGTTACCTGCATAACTTCTATGATTCCGATGGTAGGCGCAGCACTGGCCTGGGTACCCGTTGCACTGATATTTTTTGCCGAAGGCGACTCTACGCGCGGAATAATTATGCTGGTTTACGGAGCCATAGTTATGGGAGTACTCGACAATGTTTTCCGCATGAGCATTCAGAAAAAAGTGGGAGATACCCATCCCCTCATAACAACTTTTGGAGTGATTTTGGGCGTAAAATTGTTTGGATTTATCGGACTGATTTTTGGCCCTATCGTTATCGCCCTGTTCATTCTATTGGTTAAAATTTACATCCACGAATTCGTGGACAGTAAATAATTAAGCAATAAATATATAGGCCAGCCACTGACAAGCGGCTCCCATCAACAATCCCAGGTAAATCTCCCGGGTGCTGTGGTCGCTCACCAGCATGCGCGCTGTGGCAATTAACCCCGCCAGCAAAACAGCCGGTATTAAATAAATCCAAAGCGGAATTGCATAATACCACGAAAACAATCCGATAGCCGTAATTGCTCCGCCGGCTGCCATCCCATGTAAACTGATTTTTAAGTAGCTGTTCAAGATCAGCCCCACAACGGTCGATAAAAAAATCCCCATATAAAAGAACCGTAACACAAGAGGCTGATCGGTAAAATTCCGGCTTAGATAATACATCCACCAATACATAATCATAATAAAAACAAAGGGAACAATCCGCTCTTTCTGCGTCTTTAATAGAATGCTATTTACAAATTGTAACCGCCAAAGTAGAAAAATGAAAAAGGCCGGCAAAAATGCAGTCCACCAAAAGGAAGAAAAAAATCGCAAAGTCAGCTGCCACTGCGAAATATTTGCAAACTCATAAGGAACTGCTTCCATGAGTAAACAAAAAATATAAGTAGGTATAAAAAGCGGATGAAAAACAATAGATACAACCTGACCAAATATCCAACTCAACCGATCCGAAAATTTCGGAGGAGTGGGTTGACTATCAATTGGGGAATTTTCGGAACTGGCAGTTACATCCATATTATAATTCTTTTCTTAGCCGCGCTACCGGAATATTCAGTTGTTCGCGATATTTGGCAACGGTTCTCCTGGCGATATTATATCCTTTCTCCTGCAGCATTTCGGTTAGTAAATCGTCGCTCAGCGGCTTATGCTTGTCTTCTGCTTCTATCAGGTCGCTGAGAATTTTTTTCACTTCCCGGGTACTTACTTCCTCCCCACTTTCCGTACTCAATGATTCACTGAAAAAATATTTCAACCGAAAATTACCAAACTCGGTTTGAACAAATTTACTGTTCGCTACCCGGCTTACCGTTGAAATATCCAGTCCGGTTAACTCAGCAATATCTTTCAGTATCATGGGTCGCAAATCCGTTTCATCACCAGTTAACAGAAAAGCCTCCTGATGCTGCAAAATGGCGCCCATCGTATTTAGTAGGGTTTCTTGTCGCTGGCGAATCATATCAATAAACCATTTGGCCGAATCGATTTTTTGACGAATAAATGTAACCGCTTCTTTTTGGCGCTTATCCGTTTTACTGCCCCGTTCATAATCTTTCATCATATCGCGGTATCCCTCACTGATTCTGAGCGGAGGCGCATTGCGGGAATTCAACGTTAACTCCAGGTTCCCATTATTGTTTATCACATAAAAATCGGGAATGATAAAATTCTCTGCCTGACTACTCTCCGAAAATAACCCACCAGGCTTAGGATTCAGGCGAACGATCTGAGCAATGATATCTTTCAGCTGCTCATCGTTTACACTCATGCTACGCTGAATCTTCTCGTAGTGTTTTTTGGTAAACTCATCAAAATATTTAGTCAGCATTTGAATGGCCTGACGAACACTTTCTCCTTCCGATTCTTTACGGGTAAGCTGCAACAACAAACATTCCTGCAAACTGCGGGCGGCAATGCCGGGTGGATCAAACTGTTGAATTTGTGCCAACAGTTCTATCACCTCTTTTTCAGAAACCTCCATGCCCTGTCGAAAAGCCATATCATCTACCAAAGAGCTGATTTCGGAACGTAGGTATCCATCATCATCTAAACTACCAATAATTTGCTCGGCAATTGTTCGGTTGCGTGGATCCAGTTCGAGCATGCCCAACTGGTTTAATAAATGATCCTGAAAACTGATTTCCGCGCGCATCGGAATCACTTTTTCGTCGCTCATTTCCGGATAATGATCATCCTTCATTTTGTAGTCAGCAATCTCTCCATCATCATCCACCAGATACTCACTTACATCAGGGGCGTCTAGTTCTTCAGACCCGTATTCATCCTCCTCCGAACTATCTCCCTCCATCTCGGAGTTCTCGGATAACTCATATTCATCCTCCGCACTCTCCGATTCCATTTCCAGGGCAGGATTCTCTTCCAACTCTTCCTTAATGCGCTCCTCCAAATTAGCCGTAGGCACCTGCAGCAGTTTCATCAACTGAATCTGCTGGGGCGACAACTTTTGCAGTAGCTTTTGTTGAAAAGATTGACTGAGTGACATCGTTTGGTGCGCTGTTTTCTGTAATTACTATCAGGATGGCAAAATCACTACCCTGCATCGCTTACATGCGAAAATAATAGTGTAAATTTACATACAAATCTATGAACCGCTCCATGAAACACATTTCTTTATTCGCGGTATTATTATTATATGCTGGCTTTGTGCATGCACAGATGCAAAAGCCAGCTGCCGACAACCCCGTGCGATTAAGAGATAGCGCTTTATACCTGCCCATACGTTTAGTACCGCAAGATAGCTATAGCAAAGAGTTGGCCTTTTTCTGCAAAAGAGAATGGGAGTTGGAGAAGAAAACCGGTGTGCCTATGAAATTCCGATTGGGAAGTGTAGACTATGTAAATACCCTCGAAGGAAAAAACCAACCTATGCGATTGCCACTTCCTTTTGCTCCTCTACCCAGCGGAGTAAGAAACGTTCCGCATAAACTTTAACGGCATCGATTATTTTTTGCTGCTGATCTGCAGGATGATGATGCAACCACAATTGGCTATCAAAACTGCTCGCTCCAAAAAACACAAGTTTATCATTTTGCAGCAACTTAATCCACTTGATTTCCGACCAATTCAAAACAATAGGGGGGCGTGATACATCTTTATTATTTTCAACCTCATAATTATTCCACCTAATTTGCTGATCATCTATTTCTACAAATCGCAGCTGTTTCCCCCGCTTAATTGGCAAAAAGTTTAATATCAGAATTACGCCAATAATTCCATTAAAGTACAATTGCATTTTATTCTCGGAATTGAATAGCATAGTAGACGCCAACAAAATAATGCCGGCCACCAACCAGAATTTTCTCTTTTTAGAAAGCTCCACTAGAGGGAGTTCAAATTTTATCATATTGAAGAATATTTACAGCACTTTTCTAATTACTGCCGCCATCTTTTCTCCTTTTTCCTTTATCTGCTCAGGCGTCCAGGCCAATGAAATCGCAGTAGAAACACAACGACTCAACACCTTATCACTTACCGAAAAATCTGAACTACCCAATTGCTGTAACGCATTGGTTTGCTCGGGAGACAGCCTATGCAGGGCCCCAGCTTGTTTCAGGTGATCCCATTTGCGAATATAGTGCCAGTTATTATTGTACCAGTAAAAATTGCCGGCCAAAATGCCCTGACTGCGCATTTCCTCCACGGCAGCCTGTGTTTGTTCGGCAGTGGGTAAAAACCAACTGATAAAACTACAGCTATCATCTCCACCCTCGGGCACCCGACGAAATGCTACTCCGGGTATCGCTTCCAAATGTGCTTTTAATGCAGCATGGTTGCGCTTTTGTATGGCTAAAAAATTAGGCAGTTTTCTGATTTGTGCCAATCCAACCGCCGCATGCAATTCACTAATCCGGTAATTATATCCAATAAAGGGATGCAGATCCGCTCCCCGGTCAACCCCCAGATGATCATGCCCGTGATCGGTATATCCATCCGCCTTTGTATAGATGGATGCATCATTCGTCATTACCACCCCACCTTCTGCGCAGGTAATCATTTTTACAAAATCAAAAGAGAAGGTTCCTGCGTCACCAATAGTGCCCAATGCCTTGCCTTTGTAGGTTCCACCAATACTTTGACAAGCATCTTCCAGCAACAGTATCCCGTTTTCGCGGGCAATTGCCAGTAAGGCATCCAAATCGGCCATGCTGCCACACATATGCACCGGCATAATGCAACGCGTGCGGGGAGTTATCGCTGCTTTTACGGCGGCAGGACTAAGCGTTAAGGTATCATCTACATCTACCAGCACAGGAATGGCACCCACACTTAATACCGCTTCAAAACTGGCTACAAAAGTGAAAGTGGGCATAATTACCTCGTCCCCAACTCCCACGCCCATTGCAGCCAAAGCAGTAGTTAACGCCCCCGTTCCGCTGGAAGTTAACTGGGCATATTTACAACCAAAAGTTTCCTGAATAGCATTTTCCAATTCCTTGGCTTTCCAGATTCCTTTTCTAGGTCCGTCAAAGGCGTATCGCATCAGGATACCGGTTTCCAATACATCATTAACTTCTTTTCTTTCTTCCGCTCCAAAAAGTTCGTACCCGGGCATGAATAGTTATTTTAATTTCAATAAGTAATTACTCAGCAAAGATATTAAAGATTTATCATCATCGGGGAGGCAAGCTCGATTGGCTGAATTACCTTTACAGCATGGCTGCTTCACTAATTTATTGCTATGATGCTTATTGTGGATGGTGCTATGCATTTAGCAAAGTAATGCAGCAGCTGGCCAGCGACTATCCCGAAATTCCCATAGAAGTGTTTTCCGGAGGCATGATTTTACCCGAAAAACCGGTGCCCCTTAAGGTAACCGCCAATTATATTCTCCAGGCCTATCCAAAAGTTGAAGCCCTTTCGGGCATAGAATTTGGATCCGACTATTTATGGCATATTGAAAATCCCGATTTGAGCGATTGGTATCCGAACTCCGAAAAGCCGGCCATTGCCTTATGCATCTTCAAAGAAATTTATCCCGATAAACAGGTAGCATTTGCTGCCGATTTACAGTATGCCCTGTATTGGGAAGGTCGTGACTTAACAGATGATGAAGCTTATCGCCATCTTTTAGAGAAATATAGTTTGTCGGAAGAATATTTTTACACGCGCCTACACGATGAAGCATACAAACAACTGGCCCACGATGAATTTGAAAATTGTCGCCAACTGCAGGTTACCGGATACCCTTGCGTTTTTGTGCAAAACAGTGAGGTTTCCTTTACACTGATTGCTCGGGGTTATACCGATTATGCTACTCTGCAGGAACGTTTACAAAATGTATTGAACGAAAACAACGCAGGTTAATTATTTTCCACTTCAACAATCAACTCTACTTCTACTGCCATACCAAAGGGCAGTGAAGCAACTCCAATTGCCGAGCGGGCATGTTTTCCCTTATCGCCAAATACCAGCACCATCATATCAGAAAATCCGTTGATTACTTTTGGTTGATCGGTAAAATCTTCCGTTCCATTCACCAGTCCCAGCACTTTTACCACTCTTTTCACCCGACTCAAATTGCCGAGATAATCTTTCAATACCGACAACTGTGCCAATGCGGTTAGTCGGGCGGCTGCATAGCCCTGCTCAATGGTAAGATCCTTACCCAGCTTGCCGGTTACGTACTTTCCATCCGCTTGTGTGGGGCCCTTTCCCGCCAAAAAAAGCAGGTTGCCGCTGCGCACTACATTCACATAATTCGCAACCGGAGGGCTTACTTTAGATAAAGTATATCCGGCAGCCTGGAGCTTTTCTTCCGGTGTTTGCGCAAGAAGC
>JAPLEI010000003.1 GCA_026391195.1 Bacteroidota bacterium
CAAAGTGATATCATTATTAGAGGTGGAACCTTTCAACAGGTTTTGGTGGTAGTGGATGGCATTCGCTTGAATGATCCGCTTACAGGTCATTTCAGCACCTATATACCCCTTCATCCCGAGGATATTGAGAAGATTGAAATCATTAAAGGGGCAGCGGCAGCGGTGTATGGTGCAGATGCTATTGGTGGGGTTATCAATATCATTACCAAACTTAATAACTCATCATCCGATACCACCCATTTTTCACTCACTGGCAGATTCCAATGGGGAGATCAATCCTTAGTAAACCGGCAAATTCGGGCAGCAGGAAAATTAGGGAATGGCAGATTTAGTATTACTGAGATCCGCAATAAAGCCTTTGGATATCCCTTGCGGGGAACGAATGGTTTTTTTGATAACCAAACCATTTCCGTCGCTTACACTGGAAAATTGTCCAGATATTGGCAACTTCAGTTTCGTTACGCAAAAGATAGCCGAGATTTTAATGCGCAAAATTTTTATACGCCTTTCCTTTCAGATACAGCAAAGGAAAAAGTAGTTTCCGACTGGCTGCGGGTTGGTCTTGTTCGTTCAAGTTCGCAGTCAACTTTCACGGTTGAGGGGTCGTACAAAATCTTACGTGACCAGTTTCAATTTAATCCTTCCGGTTCTCCTAATCTGAATACGACCGAATTATATATTGCCCAAACCAAGTTCAGTCATACTATTAATCAACACAATAGCCTGGTTACTGGTATACAATATTTTCATAAAAAAATCATATCCAACGATCGGGGAAATCATTCCCTAGCGCATGCGGGTGGATATTTGATTCTTTCCCATCAACCCTTGCCTCGCTTACATATCAATGAAAGTGTGCGGTTAGATTGGGATGAGAGTTATGGGTGGCAATTGCTTCCTCAATTAAATGCAGCGTATTCAACAGGATCTTTTACCGGTAGAGCCTCAGTAGGGAAGGGGATACGGGATGCCGATTTTACCGAACGCTACAATAATTATAACAAAGTTCTGGTAACTGCCGGTAACATTGGTAATCCACAACTTCAGCCAGAAAAATCGTGGAATTATGAGGCAGGATTCGATTACCGGGTATTCAGACAACTGAAAATCAGTTTGACTGCTTTTTTTAGAAATCAGCATAACCTGATTGACTGGACGCCCACTCCTTTTTCTCAAATGCCCCGGACCACCAACTTATTGCCAAGCGGAAACTATGCACTGGCCACTAATTTGTGGGAAGTAACTACCAAAGGGTTGGAATTGGATTTTCAGTATGTAAAAAAAATGCGTAAAAATCAACAACTCACCTTGCTTTCCGGATTAGTATGGATGGAATCACTCAATGATGAACAAACCCCCTCATTCTATTTATCTTCCCATGCCCGCTTCTTATGGAATACGCAATTAATTTGGCGGGTGGGCGCTTTTGAAATGGCCGTTACTTCTGTATATAAAGAGCGAAATGCACAACAGGCTTCAGCAATTAAGGCCGCTATTACCCCTTCCTACTTTTTGCTGAATAGCCGGATGTCTTTTTTTACCTATCATCAGAAAGTATCCCTGCAGTTTGACTGTACCAATATCACCAATACTCAATACAGTGATTTGTTGGGGGCAACTATGCCGGGAAGGTGGGTTGCTGCGGGTTTGTATCTAAAATTATAAGAAGGGATTTTGTAAAAGCGCGACTCTTTTTAAATGAATGATAGTATTATTGATACATCATTCACAAGCCTGAAACAGCAACAAGACACTTGTTAACCAACGGATGTTTTCCGATTAGGATTTTATATATTGAGCGCCCTGAATGAACATTTTTTCAACTATTTCTTGGATATTTCTTTTAACTTGTACACAAAATCTACGTAATGAAAAAAGCTGGGTTAGGTATTTGTTTATTACATTTTCTAATTGGTAGTTACGCTCAATCTATCCCTGATTCTATCGCCATAAAAAAATTATTAATGCTGGAAGGACTAACCTGGCGAACTGGTAATCAAGTGGCTCATGCCAATTGTTGGTTGGAACAACCCAATAATTTTGTTTTAGTATCTACCGGAAAGGGTGCTGTAATGGAGGTTAATCCCAGTTTTATATTACATCCTTCCCCTGAGTTTTTTGGTACGGGTGGATTTTCAATTCATACTAACTATACATTTAGTATTCATCAGAATACGGCTTGGGTTAAACATGACGAGGTTTCCATTTCAAAAGAAGGGGTACGTGCTTATTCGAAAGAACTACGCGTACTGGAAAAAAAAGCAGACAACTGGAAATTGGTAGGGCAGTCCATACACAGTTATCAACCTGAAAAAAATAAAAATCAGCGCGACACGGTTTCTTATGTGCAATCAGTAGATATTTATACTGGTGAAATAGAAGTTTTGGAAAGCTTAGAAGGGCATTTCGAAGCCCCCAATTGGCATCCCGATAATTATTTAATCATCAATAGCTATGGAAAGTTGTATACCTATGATTTGCCAACCAAAAAAATGAGCCTTCTCAACACAGGCTTTGCCAATTCCTGCAACAACGACCATGGTATTTCGCCCGATAAAAAAATGCTGGTAATCAGTAACTCAACTCATCAGGATACGGGGATAGCAGCGTATAAGTCTGCCATTTATACCCTTCCCATCCAGGGAGGTACGCCCCGTTTAATCACTAGAAAAACGCCTTCGTATTGGCATGGATGGAGCCCTGATGGTAAAACCCTTACTTACTGTGCAGAGCGAAATGGTAATTATGATGTGTATACTATTCCGGTAACAGGTGGCGAAGAAAAAAGAATTACTACCTCCGAAGGGTTAGATGATGGACCTGAATATTCTCCAGATGGACAATACATTTACTATAATTCATACAAAACAGAACATATGCAAATCTGGCGCATGCGGCCGGATGGTTCTGCTCAGGAACAGATGACTTTTGATGATCAATCGAATTGGTTTGCACATCCCTCTCCGGATAATCAATGGATTGTATATATAGCATATATGTCGGATGAAAAACAGTCACATTTATTCGGCAAACAGGTGCAATTGCGGTTGATGAATCTGAAAACAAGACAAATCAAAAATCTAACCCCTGTTTTTTTTGGGGGACAAGGCACGATCAATGTACCTTCTTGGAGTGCGGATAGTAAAAAAGTTGCTTTTATAAGTTATTCCATCAAATAAACCCTCAAATCAATCTATATGAGTAATAGTAATAAAAATGCAAGACGGAAATTTCTTCAGCAAATAGGTGCTACCGGCTTATTGGCAGCATCTACGCCCTTTACCTCACTAACATTGAGTGCAAAAGCCGATGAACGCATTTTGCAGTATGATAGAAAAATAGCTTCGAACGACAAAATTCGAATTGGTGTGATTGGGTATGGGGTTCAAGGCCATTTCGACCTCAGAACTGCATTAAAAGTTCCCGGAGTTGAACTAGCGGGTATTTGTGACTTATATCAGGGACGACTAATTAATGCGAAAGAGCAATTTGGTGAAGGTTTGTATTGCACCAATAATTATAAAGATTTGCTAGACCGCCCCGATATAGATGCTGTACTAATTTGTACCACCGATGTTTGGCATGCCCGCATTACACTGGATGCATTGGCAAAAGGGAAGCATGTGTACTGCGAAAAGCCCATGGTATATAAAATAAGTGAGGGCTATCCGGTTGTAGCCGCTGCCCAAAAATCAGGTAAAGTGTTACAGGTAGGTAGCCAGCGGGTTAGCAGCATTGTTTATCAAAAGGCAAAGGAATTATTGGCTGCCGGTGAAATTGGACAATTAAACATGGTGAATGCGGTGTATGACCGACAAAGTTCTATAGGCGCCTGGCAGTACACCATCCCTTCGGATGCTGATCCCATTACTACTAACTGGGATACATTTATTGAAGCCACCGAGAAAATGGCATATGACTCTAAAAAATTCTTTTGGTGGCGGGCATTTAAAGAGGTAGGCACGGGTGTTGCCGGTGATTTATTTATTCATTTATTAAGCGGTTCCCATCTGATAACCAATTCTAAAGGCCCGGAAAGTATCTTTAGTACAGGGCAATTAAGTTATTGGAATGATGGAAGAAATATGCCGGATGTAATGTCGGGTGTGTTACAATATCCCCAAACAGCCGTTCATCCTGCATTTTTAATGTCGTTACAAGTGAACTTCATCAGTGGCACGGGTGGACAAGAAGTGATTCGATTGGTTGGGTCGGAAGGCGTAATGGATGTGAATGGGAATAATGTAACCATTAAACATAGTATCATGCCCGAAGCACCGGGGTTTGGTGGATACGATTCGTTGTTTACCTTTTCAAAGAGCATGCAGGAATCATTACAAAAAGAGTATTCGGCTAAATGGACTGCTGAACAAAAGCGAAAAAAGGTGAAAGAAGACATTGTTTATAAAGCCCCTCCTGGGTATGATGATCACTTAGATCATTTTACTAATTTTTTTGATGCTATCCGAACAGGTAAGCCGGTGATTGAAGATGCCTGTTTTGGTTTTAGAGCAGCCGCTCCTGCATTAGCTTGTAATGAAAGTTATTTTTCTAAAAAAATTATTCAGTGGGATCCTGAGAATATGAAAGTAAAAAAATAATATCCATCCAAATATTGAAAGGGTAGGGGATGACTGAAATAAGTTTTGATAGAGCAATTGAGTTTGCCTTTAAGAGAACCCAATACATTGCTGCATGGGTTTAAATTTTGTAGGCAAGTTGAAAGCAGTATGTAACCCAAAAATTCTTTTTTTATTAAATACAAATACCATTTTATCATTTTAAACTAACAATCATGCGAAAAATATTTTACCTCTTTATGATGCTTTGTATGAGTTCAGTTATTCATGCTCAAACAGCCCCCGCTAAAAAAATGGATCCCAATAAAAAGGTATTAGTAGTTGAAGCGTCTTGCGGGGAATGTCAATTTAAAATGAAAGGAAAAGGCTGTTCGCTCGCCATAAAAATGGATGGCAAAAACTATTTTTTAGCCAATGCCAATATAGACGATTATGGAGATGCCCATGAAAAAAAAGGATTCTGTAATTCCATCAGAAAAGCAAAAGTGCAGGGTAAGGTGGTAGATGGAAAGTTTGTAGCAAGCTATTTTGAGTTGATTGATTAGTGCTGCTATAATCGGCTATAGTATTTAATAATCGTAGTAAAAACTACAGTTGATGTATCAATTAGGCTTTACCTAAATAAAAAAATCGCTGTAAACTCAATATTTACAACGACTTTCTTATTTCTAGTGTGATCCCGCTGGGACTCGGACCCAGGACCCATACATTAAAAGTGTATTGCTCTACCAACTGAGCTACGGAATCATCCTGATTAAGCTCTTCAGCTCTTTCGGAGTGCAAAAATAGGGATATTCAAAAATTCACCAAATATTTATATTCTTATTTCCCCGTTTTACCCACATTCTTATCTATATAAGCAGAATAAAGAGTTTATTTTTGTTAATAAATTCAATTAGTATGTCTGCTTTTTCTAATAAAGTGGTTGTTATTACAGGGGGTTCTGATGGTATTGGCAAGGCATTGGTGCAGCTTTTTTTAGCCCAAGGTGCCAAAGTAGCTACCTGTGCACGTAATCCGGAAAAATTATATGCGCTTCAAAAAGAACAGGCCGGAAGGCCTCTGCATGTGCAGCAAGCCGATGTAAGTGTTGAAAATGACTGCCAACAATTTATTCAAGGAACCTTAGATGCTTTCGGAACCATTGATGTGCTTATCAATAATGCAGGAATTTCTATGCGGTCACTTTTTGCCGAAGCGGCTCCATCTACCCTCAAAAAAGTAATGGAGGTAAATTTTATGGGAACCGTTTATTGTACCCATTATGCCTTACCTCATATCCTGCAAAATAAGGGCGCCATTGTGGGTATTTCCTCCATTGCCGGATATAGAGGATTGCCCGGTAGGAGTGGCTATTCCGCCTCTAAATTTGCCCTGAATGGCTGGCTAGAATCCCTCCGAACCGAACTCTTAGATTCTGGCGTTCATGTATTAACCGCCTGCCCCGGATTTACCACTTCGAATATCCGGGTAGCAGCATTGAATAAACTGGGAGAAGCTCAAGGCGAAACACCGATGGATGAAGCATCCATGATGAGTTCAGCAGAATGTGCCCAGCATATTCTCCAAGCTATGGAAAACAGAAAACGTACCCTGATACTTACTTTTAATGGAAAAAGAACCGTTTTCTTAAATAAATGGTTTCCTGCACTAGCAGATAAGTTGGTGAGAAATTTTTTCTATAAAAACGGTGAGCTGGTGAAATAAGCCTACCCTTCGGTCGTTAAATGCCATATGCCCATCATTACACTTTCTACCGATATCGGCCTGCGTGATTTCAGCGTTGGGGCTATCAAAGGG
>JAPLEI010000147.1:0-1865 GCA_026391195.1 Bacteroidota bacterium
ACGTACCTGGGCACCTCCCGGCATCAGCCATAGGTTACCGTCGGTAAGTACGCCATCTACGTCCAGCACAAAAGTGGTAATGTGTTGAAAAAATTCGATGATAATTAATTTTATAGGTGATGAATTACTCATCTTACGATTGATTGTCTCTCCACTCATAAACCCAGGCACTTTGTATCATTTCTAAATGACCTTCAGTACTCTGCTCACGGGTGCCTTTAAAATGGGGAATTTCCATTACCCAATCTAATAAATCGGTAAAACGAATTCTATAAATACGGCTTTCCGTGAATTCATCCCCAAAACGCTCATAGAGTTTTTGTGCGATGTCTTCATGATCTGACCATTCTATAGGCGGTTCAAATTGATTCATAAAAATAGTATTTCAACTTACAGGAATTACTCTCCTAAAAACTGCGATTGATCGGGTAATGTTATAGCTATCTCTCCACTGCCTGCTTGAAGAATACACTGGCAGCCTAATCGCGAATTGATGCGGGGATTAACCGCCCGGTCTATAAAATCTTCCTCCCTATCCGATAAAGCTTCCAGAAAGGCTTCTCCTTCGTTTACATAGAGGTGACAGGTACTGCAAGCGCATACAGCTCCGCAATTATGGTGCAGGTTGATGCCATTATCTAAACATACTTCCAGTAAGCTCTGATTGGCAACCACCTCGTGTAGGGTAACCGGCTCAAGCCCCTTTTCTTCGAAATTGATTCTTATTGTATACATAATAAGGTGCAAAAGTATCTTAATTGCCTAATTAATCAATATTCCCCCTAAAATGTTTGTGAAAATAGCAAAGTAGGCCTAAGCGAATAGCTTCCAACAATAAGTTATCAAAAACCTGGCTAATAAAGGAAAGGTAGAGATACTTACAATGCTTACCAAGCCTTCTTACACATTCCATTATCTTTGCGCCCATGTTACCAAAAATGAAGGAGCGCATGCTTATTGCTTATCATACTCAACGATTGAATATGCTCTCCTTGTTTTCGCCCACCCGGGCAGCCGTTAAAGCCTATCAATTATTTATTACCCCTCCCCCTTTAATAAATCCAATTGAAACTCCTTCCCTGCCGCAAGCCGAGCCTTTTCAACTGGATATCGATGGTATGAGGGCCCAGGGATATCGTTGGAGCCCGCCAACAGGAGGAAAATACAAGGTTCTACTGGTACATGGGTATAGAAGTCAGGCCCTGAAATTCGAACATATGGTACCCCCCCTGCTGGAAAAGGGATTTACCGTATTGGCTTTTGATGGGCCTGCTCATGGCAAAACAAGCGGTAAACATATTCAACCATTTAATTATATGAATATGATTTTGGCGATTGAAGAAATGGAGGGTCCGATTTATGCCTTTGTTGGGCATTCACTGGGAGGCCTTGCCCTAGCCATGACCATGGAAAAGTTGACTGTAAGAAGTGAAAGGAAATTGATTCTGATAGCCCCTGCAACTGAAACGCACCGATCATTTAGTAATTTTTTCAGCATTATCCCTGTAAATGAAAAAGTACAAAAGAGATTCCGGGAGTATGTGGAGGGATTATCCGGATTTCCCATCAGTTTCTTATCCATAGTTAGAATATTACAAAATATAACTATGCCAGTTTTGTGGATTCACGATAAAGACGATACAGTATGTCCTCTTGAAGACGCGCAACCCTTGATAGACAAGCAATTACCGTATATTGAGTTCTATGTAACCGAAAATTTGGGCCACAATAAAATATACCGAAACTCTGAAGTAGTTCGCAGAATTGCCGAGTTTATAAACAACCCAACTTCCGATATTTTTTGAGATTAGGTTGTTTCACCTAATATTGCATCGCGGAACGTGGGTAGCTTACTTGGAATGGAC
>JAPLEI010000147.1:1877-46407 GCA_026391195.1 Bacteroidota bacterium
GGAATGGACATGGGCTAGCAGAACAGGAAAAAACGAAAAAAAGAGTGGGACTAATACTATATGGCTAAGAATTTATTGATTGTAGAGTCGCCAGCCAAGGCAAAAACCATTGAAAAAATTCTGGGCAAGGATTTTGAAGTGAAGAGTTGCTATGGCCATATCAGAGATTTGGAGAAGGATGATATGGGTATCGACCTGAATAACCATTATCAGCCCCGTTATAAAGTGCCCGACGATAAAGAGCGAGTGGTAAAAGAGTTACGCCAATTGGCTAAAAAGTCTTCGGAAGTATGGCTCGCATCGGATGAGGACCGTGAAGGGGAAAGCATCAGTTGGCATTTGGCCGAGGTATTGGGATTAGACCCTGCCACCACCAAAAGAATTGTTTTTCACGAGATTACAGCCCCAGCCATAAAAAAAGCAGTGGACAACCCCCGACTGATTAATATGAACCTGGTGAATGCCCAGCAGGCCCGCCGGGTATTAGACAGGCTGGTGGGTTTTGAATTGAGTCCGGTTTTGTGGAGAAAGATTGGCATGCAGCGCAGTTTAAGTGCAGGAAGGGTGCAAAGTGTAGCAGTTCGACTGATTGTAGACAGAGAGCGGGAGATTAACCAGTTTATTTCGGAAAGCAGTTTTAAAATAGAAGCACAGTTTACTGCAAAGGATATTTATGGTAAGGAAGTTACTTTTATGGCCGAGGGCCCTTCCAGAATGCAGCAGCAAAAAGATGCCAGGGCCTTTTTAGAAAGTTGTAAGGGAGCCAGTTATTCGGTAAAGGATATCCAGGTAAAACCAGCGAAGAGGTCGCCTGCCGCCCCTTTCACCACCTCCACGTTACAACAGGAGGCTTCCCGAAAATTGGGCTATGGGGTAAGTAAAACCATGTTGCTTGCACAAAAATTATACGAAAGTGGAAAGATCACTTATATGCGTACCGACAGCATACAATTAAGTGATACTGCCATGGGTGATATACGAAAAGAGGTTACGGGATATTATGGCGAAGCATACTATCAGCCCCGCCGTTTTAAAAATAAAAATGAGAGTGCCCAGGAAGCCCACGAAGCTATTCGGCCTACCTATATGAATAACCATACCGTTGCCGATGAAGAAACGAGGCGATTGTATGAATTGATTTGGAAAAGAACCATCGCTTCTCAAATGAGCGAAGCCGAATTTGAAAAAACCACTGCTACAATAGCTATCAGCACCCGACCCGATACCCTAACAGCTACGGGCGAAGTGATGAAGTTTGATGGATTTTTAAAGGTATATCTCGAAGGAAAAGACGAGGAAGAGGATGAAAATACAGCAGGTATGTTACCTCCCCTTACCGTGGGAGCGCTTTTGAATAATAATTTTTTGAAAGCCACCGAAAAGTTTACCCGTCCGGCAGCCCGCTATACAGAAGCTTCTCTGGTAAAGAAATTGGAAGAACTGGGTATCGGCCGACCCTCTACCTATGCGCCTACTATTTCTACTATCATCAAAAGAAATTATGTTGAAAAAAGAGATAAGGAAGGCACAGTTAGAACGGCTGCTTTATTAAAGTTGTTGCCTAATGGACATATTCAGGAAGAACTGCTGCAGGAAAATACGGGCGCTGAAAAAAATAAATTATTCCCTACCGACTTGGGCATAGTGGTAACTGATTTTTTAAAGCAGCATTTTACCCGGGTAATGGACTTTGGTTTTACGGCTAAAATTGAGGAAGAGTTTGACCAGATAGCCGAAGGGAAAATCGTATGGAGTAAAATGATTGACGGCTTTTACAAGCCTTTTCATGATACCATTGAAATTACGCTGGAAACTGCCGAAAGGGCCAAAGGGGAAAGAGAATTGGGGGTGGATCCTGAAAACGGAAAGAGAATCGTAGCCCGCATGGGCAGATATGGCCCCATGGTTCAGATAGGAGAACAACAGGATGAAAATGAAAAACCTCGATTTGCCAAACTGAACCCAACCCAAAGCATTGAAACCATTACTTTGGAAGAGGCACTGCAATTATTCCGCCTACCTCGTACGTTGGGAAACTATCAAGACCAGGAAGTAGCGGTAAATGTTGGCAGATTTGGTCCCTACATTCGTTTAGGAGAACAATTTATCTCTATTCCAAAAGGTATCGATTTACACGAAATGGATTTAGCGGCTGCTGTACAATTGATTGAAGAAAAAAAGCAGGCAGATGCACCTATAGCCCTTTTTGAAGGATTGCCAGTTACCAAAGGAAAAGGAAGATTCGGGCCATTTATTAAATGGAACGATTTATTCATCAATGTACCTCGTGCCTATAATTTTGACATCCTCAGTCAACAAGATATTAATGAGTTGATCAGCAAAAAACAGGAAAAAGAATCGAATCGTTTTATTAAGCAATTCCCTTCCGATAAAATATCTATTGAAAATGGCAGGTGGGGTCCCTTCTTGCGCTTTCAGAAAAAAATGCTGAAACTGCCCCGTAAAGCCAATGGTGAAAAATACCTCCCGGAAGAACTTACAGAACTTACGGTTGAGCAAGCTAAGGCAATGATAGAAGTTCAAATGCCCGGTGCATTCACCAAAAAAGTTCGCGCAGCTGCCAAAAAATCGGCTAGTCCTAAAAAAGCGGCACCCGCAAAAAAAGCGGCACCCAAAAAGAAAGCCGCTCCTAAAAAAGGAACGGCTAAGAAAAAGTAATCGTTTGTTTTAACCAATTATGTAATTCATCCCCACCTAAGTGGTAAGAAGTGTTTAGTCGTATTGACCCATCTGACGTAGGAATCGAACGTGTGCAGACACTGCCTGGCGCATAGTGGGATATTCAAGATACTGCAATTGATATTCAGAACATACCGCACGAACAATTTCACTGATAGCGGGATAATGCACGTGAGATATTTTAGGAAATAAATGGTGTTCAATTTGAAAATTCAAACCTCCTACGAGCCAGCTGATTACCTTGTTTCTGGTAGCAAAATTGGCGGTAGTTTTTATTTGATGGGCAGCAAATTCATCCGGCATCCGATTGGTATCATCCACAGGCATTGGGAAATGGGTATGTTCTACGGTATGTGCCATTTGAAAAACAATACTCAAAACAAATCCAGCGAACATGGTCATTACAAGAAAACCGATTATCCATTTGGTAAAACCCAATAGGCAAATAGGAAGTACTACAAATGCAGCTGCATGATAGATTTTAACAAGCCAAAACTCTAGGTGATCGCCAAAAGACATTTTCTTTAAGGGAATATTTCCAATTTTTTGAGAAAAGTATTTTTTGTAGTCGGTAGCAAAAAGCCAAACAATATAAAGCATCATATAGAGAAACCAGAAATAAACATGTTGAAACTGATGCAACCAGGTTCGCTTTTGGGTAGGGGCCATCCGAAGAAGGATTGCTACTTCAATATCAGGGTCTACCCCATCAATATTGGTAAATGTATGGTGAATCATATTATGCTTCATATTCCACATAAAGTGATTGGCACCAAGCATACTTATAGAAGAAGCAGCTATACGGTTCATCCATTTTTTTTCACTAAAACTACCATGACTCCCATCATGCATTACATTAAAACCAATGGCTGCAATAATTCCACCCAAAACAATACATTCTAGAATTGCTACAACATTTACTGGGGTAAAGAATATAAGATGAATGTACAAAATTAGAAAAGAGGAAACCAGCAAAATGGCTTTGGTAAATAAGGCCTTATTTCCAGTAGCATCTATGCCCCGTTGATCAAAATATTCCTGCACCCGTTTTTTTAGGTCGGTATGCAATGATTTAGTAACTACTGGAAATTTTGGGAGGTTATAAAGAGACATGGCAAGCTATATAAAGGGGTTAATATACAAATTTAATGCATAATAGCCTATCCCTGGTGTTAAATAATAGCGTTTACACTAAAAAAGGCGTTTCAGGCTAAACAAATAGAGTAATTAGTTCATGTATTTGAGTGCACATTTCCACAGAGGGGTATAAGTAATTACTATAAAACGCGGAAAAAATGAAGAGAAAGATATACTTTTTCATTTCTTATACGTTTATATCTCTGAACCACTAGGCTTAACTATGCAGGTTACCAAAGAAATAGATGCTTTACTATCACTAATAGACGACCCGGATGGTGACGTTTATCTATCGGTATCCGGTAAATTGATTGATTATGGCCTGCCCATCAAGCCCAACCTAGAACATCTCTGGGAAACCTCACCGGATGAAGAAGTGCAAAACAGAATCGAGTCGATTATTCATAAATTACACCTTTCTGATTTAGAAAAAGAGTTTATTACCTGGCGGAATTCTGATGAGCAGGATTTATTAACCGGTGCTCTATTGGTAGCTAAATATGAATTTCCGGAAATGGAATTTCAACCTACCCTGGACAGTATTGAAAAGTTTAGAAAAAATATCTGGCTAGAATTAAACAGCTTTCTCACCCCACTTGAGAATGTGAACGTAATTACTAATATACTTTACGAGTATTTTGGATTAAAAGGGGCTGCTTCAACTTATGAAAACCTGAATGAATTTTTTATCAATAAAGTAATTGAGCAAAAAAAAGGGAACTCTGTTACTAACACAATCCTTTTTCAAATTCTTTGTAATCAATTATCTATTCCATCTTCTATAATCAGTTTTCCCAAACTCTTTCTAATAGCATTTTATGAGCCAACACTTTCTAAAAATGAGTTTACCAAAGAGGATGTTCATTTTTATGTAGATGCTACTTCTGGTCATCCCTTCTCTCAATACGATATTGATCGTTATATAAAAAGAATGAATATTGATCCAAATATCGACTATTGTAAACCACTTTGCAACAAAGAAATAATTCAAACACTTATTCAGGAAACCGCATGCTGTTATGAGCAAAAGTCCGAAACCCATTTCAAATGGGAAGAATTGATGAGAATCGCCGAAATGCTCTGATACAAAACCCCCTCTACAAAAAGAATTTGCCATGATCAGTTGGTCCGACTTCGAAAAAATTGATATCAGGGTAGGTACCATAGAAGCAGCCCAACATTTTGAGAAAGCAAAAAAACCGGCCTATCAGCTTCGGATCAATTTTGGCAGTATGGGAACCTTGCAATCTTCCGCACAAATTACCCGACATTATACTCCAGCATCACTTGTAGGAAAACAGGTGATTGCCGTTGTAAATTTTCCTCCCAAACAAATCGCGAATTTTATGAGTGAATGCCTGGTATTAGGCGTTTACGACGAGCAAAATGAAGTGGTACTGCTGCATCCCTCCCACCCTATTTCAAACGGCTTAAAAATCGGATGATGAATCAACTATACTATACCTATTATGAAAGTCCTATCGGCCTAATCTGCATCGGCGGAACCGACCAATATATTTCAGAAGTGATGTTTATTGATAATGCCGAGGAAATGATACATGGAGAGCCGGGAATTACAGAAGTAATTCATCAATGTACAGAAGAATTGATAGCGTATTTTCATGGAAAAAGAAAAGATTTTCAAACACCTATTTATCAAGACGGCACTGAATTTCAGCAGAAAACCTGGGAGGAACTACTCACCATACCTTACGGAAAAACGATCAGTTATTTGCAATTGGCCGAGCAAATAGGCGATGCAAAAGCTACCCGTGCGGTTGCAGCTGCCAATGGAAAAAATAAGCTGATGATTCTGAGACCTTGCCATCGAGTAATAGGCAGCGACCGCTCGTTAACTGGCTATGCAGGCGGAACCTGGCGAAAAAAATGGCTATTGCAACATGAATTTAAAACGAATCTGGGTGTTCAAACCCTATTCTAAATTACTCTTTCGGAAAATTATCACAGTCCCCATCCATTGCTAACGCATATCATCCGCCGTAAAACCTAAGGGTAATAAAGTGGCCGCATCTTCTATTAGATAAACCTCACCGGTTTGTGCGGATAATAACAGTCGGATAGGATGTTTGTGATGATGTTGGTGCTCAACTATTGATTGCCGGCAAATACCACAAGGAGTGATTGGATGTTCACTTTTCCCTCTCAAATTATGGAAACTGATGGCCATGGTGGTTACTGCTACTCCCGGATATAGTGCAGCCACTGCAGACAATAAAACTCTTTCGGCACAAATACTTACCGGATAACTGGCATTTTCTTGATTGGTACCACTGAGTATTTGTCCATTTTGCAACCGCGCCGCTGCCGACACTTGAAATTGCGAATAAGGTGCATAGGCATCACTGGTTACTTTTCTGGCTTGCGCAAGCAATTCGGCATCGGGCTCGGATAATTGCTCGATACCCGAAAAAATCTGATATTGAAAAGGGATTACCTGCACCATAGGGTTCATATTCTTCTCAATCTACCTATTTAATGGCAGAAAATAAGCGTTTCCAGCGTGGCCCATTCTCGTAACTAAACCAGATGAGCGAGGCACGACCTACAATATGCGTTTCGGGAACAAACCCCCAATAACGACTATCCTGACTGCGATGTCGATTGTCTCCCATCATCCAATAATAATTAAGCTGAACGGTATATTGGGTGGCTTCTTTACCATTTAAAATATACTTACCATTTACTTCATCCAATGTATTGTGTTCATAGGTAATAATGAGTCTTCTATACAAATCAATATTGGCGGAGGAAAGTGTTAGTACGTCGCCTTTTTTGGGAATTCGTATCGGTCCAAAATTATCAATCGTCCAAGGATACAGGGCTTCATTATTAGGAAATGTTTGTCCAATCATGTTATCGGAATAAAGAGTTACCGATTTTACATTGGGTAGTTTTTTAACCTTGGCAGCTTCTATAGGCGTCATATTGATAACCACCACATCCGAATTATTCTGCGAAGGTCGTAATTGATCTGTTTGTATTTCGGTATCAATACCTAATTCAGTTTGATAAAACTCAGTACTGATGCGCGTTCCATCGGTTTGCACGATGTATTCAGTTTGAGAAGTAGCAGATTGAAAGGCGGGTTGTCCATTCACATACAATACACCTTCCTTCACTTGCAAGCTATCCCCCGCAATACCCACACAGCGCTTAATATAATTATCGGTTTTATCCATCGGATGCACCAATACGGGATATTGTGCATTCAATGCTTCTCGATTGCCTTTGAACTCGTTCCGCAACACATCATAATAGGGAACCAAACTTCCGTGATCCTCATCATTGATGATGGTATCTCCCGCAGGAAAATTAAAAACAACTACATCATTTCTGTTAACTGCAGAAAATGCGGGGAATCTTTTATAGGGTATTTGTACTTCTTTAATATAAGAGGGTACCGTTTTAGTAAACGGCATAAAATTGTGTACGAAGGGAAAAGACAAAGGAGTTTGAGGAATTCGGGCTCCGTACGACATCTTGTTTACAAACAGAAAATCATTTACCAGCAAGGTTTTCTCCATACTACCCGTTGGAATCACATAGGCTTCAAATACAAAGCCCCGAATAAGGGTAGCAGCCACTATAGCAAATACCCCAGCATCAATCCATTCGCGGGAAGCAGGCTTATGGTAATGGGCCAATGCTTCGGAACCATACCATTTTACCTTTGGAGAAAATCCCAAATAAGGAAAATAAATAAAGGGTAAAAAAACAGTAGCAGCATGATCTGCCAGTGATACCTTTTTAAAATGCATCACAAAAATGATGGTAATCCAAATGGTAATAAACTGACCGGCGATGGGTATCAACTGCAGCCAAAACCAATAACGGGCTGTTTGGGTAGCCTGAATCATACACCAGGTATTGTAAAATGGAATCAATGCCTTCCAGGGTGCAATGCCTGCTTTTTTAAACATGCCATACATACCTGCATGCCATCCTATAACACCTACTAATAAAATAATATAGCCCATTGGTTTAGTTTGTTGATTACAAAAATATCTTTTCAGTGGCACATTGATTGGTTTTTTTAAACCAACCGGGTGCGTTTTACATTACAAAATTGCTAACATCATGATGTGTTATCGTATTTCCGGATAATATCACCAGTCTTTCCACCACATTTCTCAATTCGCGGATATTGCCGGTCCATTGATGTTTCATTAATGCCTCAATTGCCAAGGGTTCGATATTTTTAACAGGTTGCCGATAATCTGTGGCAATTTCCTGTAAAAAATGCGATACCAGCAAAGGAATGTCATCTGTTCTTTCGTTTAAAGCCGGCACTTCTATCAATATCACACTGAGCCGATGATAAAGATCGAGGCGAAAGTTTTTCTGGTTTACTTCTTCCAGTAAATTTTTATTGGTAGCAGCAATCACCCGAACATCAACTGATAATTCTTTCTCCCCTCCTACCCGGGTGATTTTTCCCTCTTGCAGGGCCCTTAATACTTTAGCCTGGGCGCTTAAAGTCATGTCACCAATTTCATCTAAAAATAAGGTTCCGCCGTGTGCCTGTTCAAATTTACCTATTCGTTGCTTAATAGCTGAAGTAAATGAACCCTTTTCATGGCCAAACAGCTCGCTTTCAATTAATTCGGCCGGAATAGCGGCACAGTTCACTTCAATTAGGGGCTGATTTGCGCGATTACTTTTTTCATGCAACCAGCGGGCAACTAATTCTTTTCCAGTTCCATTTTCACCGGTTACCAATACCCGGGCATCGGTAGGGGCCACTTTCTCGATGGTAGATTTGATTTTTGCAATGCCGGCACTGTTTCCAATGATATCCTGCACTCTTTGTACTTTCTTTTTCAATACCCGGGTTTCTTTTACAAGGGTATTTTTATCCAGGGCATTCCGAATGGTAATCAGTAAACGGTTCAGGTCGGGCGGCTTGGCAATAAAATCGAATGCCCCCTTTTTAACGGCATCTACGGCCGTTTCAATGGTACCATGGCCGCTGATCATAATTACCGGCACATCGGGCTGTAATTGCATGATTTGTTGCAACACTTCTAATCCATCCATTTTGGGCATCTTGATATCACACAATACCAGATCGAAGGGTTGGGCTGCCAGCTTTTGCAATCCCTGTTCCCCATCAGCCGCCTCTTCTATCCGATAGCCTTCATGCTGAAGGATATCCTTCAGTACGTTGCGGATAGATTTTTCGTCGTCAAGCAAAAGAATGGCTGCCATGGAAACTATGTTTAGCACGAATATAAATAAGTTGTCGTTAAAGAAATCATAATTAAGCCTTATTTACTGGATAGGCGTATTCCGGTAAAGGCATTGATACCCGGAGCGGCATTATAAAAGCGCCGTCCGGCTGCGTTGATATCATTTCCCAAACTATACGACTGATTCAGGATATTATCTACGCCGGCAAACAGCTGCCACCGCAATGTTTTATGGTTGATGCGAATACCTGCTTCGGCCTGAAAAAGTTGATAGGGATTGGCATATTCATCCGACAGATCGTTCAAAGGCAAGGCAGCATTGGCTGTAAGCTGAGCCGTTGCATACCAACCCTTTTGATGGGTAAACTGAGCCCCTGAAAAAAGAATGGTTCTGGGAACTCCAGTAAGTGGGTGACCCGAATAATCTATCGTACCCTGTTGGTATTGAACAAACTGGTAGGGCTGATAGCAGAAGCTAGACTGCCAGTTCAGGCTCCATTTACGGGTATTGTTGGCAGGAATCAGGTTCCACTGAAAGCCGGTCTCTATTCCCTGTTGCAGGGTTGAACCAGCATTTATAAAGTATTCGGCACCGGCAGCATTGTTTCTGCGAACGATGGTTTGTTGCAGGCTAAAACGATATAGGCTTATTTCCCAGTTCCATCTTCGGTTAGCGGGAGCTAATCTCCATCCAGCTTCTATATTCCAACCAGATTCTGGCACCAACTCTCCGTAATAATTTCCATCCGAAGGTCTGATTTCTGCCATAGTAGGGGGCGAAAAACCCCGGGAAGCGAGCAGGTAAATATTTCCATTTGCCAACTTTCGGGTAATACTGATGCGAGGTGCAGGCAGGGAAGGTAATTTACGGGTTGCCGATATACTGCCAGGAGTAGATAACCGTTGAAACGTAAAAGGCTGCTGATTGCTGCTTATCCCGGCATCCAATACCCATTTACCCAAGCGGTAGGTAATTTGCGTATACATATACCACTGTCTGGCTTGCAGCTGATCTGTAAATTGCAGGGTATCGATTTTACCATTCCGGTTACCGTAATTATCTATGTGCGACCGCTGTTGCATCCATTCCATTCCGGTTACCCAATCTAGGGATTGATTGTTTTTTTTAACGCTATACCGAATATGCGTACCTACTCCCCAATTGCTTTCGCGCCGTTTTTCGTAATTGGTAATGAATGGATTTTCGAACCGTGTTTCACTGTTCACTACAAATGTATGTAGCTGCCAGTGGCTATTCATATTCCATTGATGCGCAAGAGATACCCATAGGGTCTGATTTTTTACCGAACTATTTTGCTGAATCGCACTTGGAAGGGATGAAGTTGCGGGCCTTGCTGCTGCTGGATTTTGTTGAAACTGCGAAAGGGTTAGTCCGCCAGGCGTTTGGTAAAACAAATTAGCATACAATGCCTGTATTGATATTTGTTGATTGCCAATCAATCGGGTATATCGGCCAGAGATTGCATCTCTTTTCAGTGCACTTTGCTGGCGATATCCGTTCGATTGTTGATGGTCTTGATATAATTCTAATCTATCATTTTTATTGCTATGCAGCCATTCAGCCGACTGTTTAAATGTTCCGAAGCTACCTCCGGTTACCGCAGCTGCCCATCGATTTTGGGAACTATCCGGCCATTGAGTAGTTGCCGATTGCAATAAAACCACACCGCCGGTACCTGCTCCATATACACTGGCGGCTGGACCTTTAATAATTTCAATTTGCTTCAGCATTCCAACCGGCAAAATATTCAGGTAGGTATTACCACCAGCATCGGTTAATGGAATTTGGTTCAGGTATATTTTTACATTTCTAACCCCAAAAGGGCTGCGTAGTAAGCTGCCTCGGATGGTTAATCGGTAACTGCCTGGCGATCGTTCCTCCATTTTAACGCCCGCAACCTGATTAAAAACAGGCACCATCGACAACATACCCATTCCCGATATTGCTTTTCCCGTTAAAATGGCTACCGATGCGGGTAATTGATTTTTGATTGAATAATTGCGAAAGGCGGTTATGGTTATACTATCCAATGGCTTACCCCCATGAAATGAAGCCGAATCCTGCGCGGTAAGTTGGGCCCTCGCTGTAGTTGCAAGCAATCCAATTAGAAGGATGCTGCCTAGTAGGATACCCTTATAGGGGATTTGAATCGTCTGTTTCACGTGTGTAAACTTACTCAATGGATTTTACAAAAAACCCGGAGTGGTTCTCCGGGTTTAAAATTTTATTCTAGTAGGAAACTTATTTTTTCATATACATCACTTCCTTCACCAGTTTAACCGTGCGGCTCACATCCGGAATGGCGAGTGCTGCCAAATTGGGTGCGTAGTGCATGGGGGCATCGGCACTGGTAATTCTGCGTATAGGTGCATCTAGGTAGTCGAATCCTTCTTTTTGAATTCTGTACCAAGCGATTGGTTTTCTTAACACTTTCTAAGATGGTCATCCAATCGAGTGGACGGATTGTTCTTAGATCGATTACTTCTGCACTAATTCCTTCTTTCGCCAATTCATCGGCAGCCCCCAAGGCAACCTTCATCATCTTATTATAAGACACAATGGTTACATCTCTTCCGGCGCGTTTAACATCTGCCTTACCAAGGGGGATATAGTATTCTTCCTCGGGAACTTCAGATTTATCGCCATACATTACTTCACTCTCCATAAATATTACGGGATCTTCTTCATAGCGGATTGCCTGTTTCAATAATCCCTTAGCATCATAGCCGTTAGAAGGGGCAACTACTTTAATACCTGGGATATTGGCATAATAACTATCAAAAGCAGTGGAGTGTTGGGCACCTAATTGTCCGGCACTGCCATTAGCCCCTCTGAAAACGATGGGACAACCGATTTGACCGCCACTCATGGCCAGCATTTTGGAGGCGGTGTTCAGAATTTGATCCATAGCTAGTACGGCAAAGTTCCAGGTCATGAATTCAACCACAGGTCGTAATCCACTTTGAGCGGCTCCTACAGCAACAGCGGTAAATCCTAATTCGGCGATAGGTGTATCAATTACCCTTTTACTTCCGAATTCGGCTAACATGCCCTGACTAACCTTATAAGCACCATTGTATTCGGCTACTTCCTCCCCCATCAAGAAAACACGTTCGTCTCTTCTCATTTCTTCATTCATAGCTTCCCTAAGGGCTTCCCGAAATGCAATTGATCGCATGAGTAACTGGTATTATTGAGTTGCAAAAATATAAGATTATCAAGTATAATCCCAAAACTAGTAAGGTATTTCAATAACAAACCCCCTTTCCGGTTAGAAAGGGGGTTTGCAAAGCTATATTCAATAGATTTCGATTAGAATACGTTCCAACCAAAGCTTACGTAATACAATCCACCGATTTGAGGATTTCCAAAACCAGTTCTGTAATAACGGTTGAAAATATTAGTACCACCGATTTTAATCAGCGACTTGCTATCGAGCAGTTTGTAGCTTAAAGAAGCATCGAAAGTACCATAAGAAGGCATATCACCTACAGCAAATGTTCCTTCGTATGTAAAGGTATCAACCCAACGATATACTGCGCTGTAACCCCAACGATTCTGCTTACCAAAGCCAGTATTGTTCAGGGATATGTTCGTTCTGTATAAAGGAGTATTGAAGTAAGAAACAAATCCAATTGGTAATGCACCAATTTTATCAGAATAGAGGTTAGCAGAGAAAGTCAGGTTTCTGCCCAGCAGATAATCCAATGAAACTCCCCAACCGGATGTTTTTACATCGCCGGGTGTATTGGTAGAAATGCTGTAACCAATCCGCTTATTAGCATCTAACAGATCAAATACAGAAGCGGGTGATGTAGGGGCCGTTCTAGCCTGTAAAACCGTAACACCACTGATAAAATCTTTGTAAGTAGCCCAATAGTAATAGGCATCAATCAACAGGCGATTCGCGATCAAACCCTTGTAGCCAATTTCATTTGACTTCATAGATTCGGGTTTGAAATCGGGGAATACCTGCTGCTGTAACAAACCAGGATTAGGAGCACCAGCAAGAACACTACCACCGAAAGCCTGAACACTGGCAACGGTGTAAGCCGGATTACCACTGAAATTATAGTAATCTCTCAGCTGAGGCAATCCACCCATCAAGCGGGTACCACCTCCGATCAGCAGGTTAATCCACTGATTTTGAGTAGTTGGAAAGCGATAGGCTTGTTGATAAGAGAAACGAAGATTATGATCTTTAGCCACTTTCATTACCGCAGAAACACGGGGAGTGAAACGACCTTCGAAGTTGCTGTTTTTATCATATCTGCCAGAAGCTGTTACTTTCAGGAAGTCGCCGAACAACTTTTGCGATAACTGAGCATACATACCCAATTCGTTGATTTTGATATTACCAGCAGTATCTGCAAATAAGGTACCCTGAGAATTCAACACAAATTGTCTAGAGCTAAAACCTAACAAGAAGTCAGTACCCGTTTTTGTAAGGCCTAAATCGTTAGAAAGGTTATACTGTCCTTCAAATACTCGTAATCTAGAACGATCCAAGAATAATCCACCTCCTTTAGAAATTGGGGTACTTGCCACTTGCTGAAATAAAGGATTACTTCCAATAAATCCTGTTGGACGACCCTGATCGGCAAAACCACGGGCGGCATTGTGGGCATCCTGGTTAAGAGTTCCAAAAGAACGGGTAGATGCATAAGAAGCACCATATTGCTGATACCAGGTAGCACTTGGCTTCCAAGCTTCGTTGAATAAGCGAGTAGTAATGGTTGAATTAAAAGCATCTCCTGAATTTTCACGTGTGAAATAGTAACGTAAAAACCAGTTTTTGTTTTTCAATTCTGCTTTGTATTGACCCATAACAAGGTTAACCAGTGAATAACGGTCGCTACCGGTGTATACTGTATTACCGGTACCCCAATAAGCTTGAATTGAAGCTTCGGTGTTAGCAGATAATTTGTAGTATAATCCACCCGTAAACTTCACATTTAAAGTGGTTGGATTCACTACCTGATTTTCGTTGTATCCGGTTCTGCTTACGTTTACCCCATCAAAATATTTTCTGATATCTCCATAAACAAAGGGGGTAGTTCCTGTTGCTACTACTGCTCCGAATCCATTGGCATTCAGCCAGAAATTATAATCATCAATAGTAGCATTGGGAGAAGCGCCTAAGAAAGCATTAGATGCACCATACAGCGCATTGAAAGTGGCCGCACCACCGGGTAATCCAGCTCTCAAAGCATTGAAAACACCGTCTCTAACAGCAGTTAAAGATGAAGTAGTTTCATCTCCATATAAATTCACACCATCGTAGTTTGGATCGGTAAGCCGATTTCCGGAAACTACGCGGCCATTTGGATAAGAAGCAGAAGCTGCACGAGAATAGTTATTATTTTGATTAGCTAACCAGTCTTGAGCCTGAACAAATTGTCCTGCAAATTTGAAGGCAAATTTCTCTGATACCTTTTTAGCCCAACGGAAGCTCCAGTCGAAATAAGGAGAGCGTGGACGCTGATATCCATCAATATGGTTAACACCTTGCTTAATTTGGAAGCTAAAACCCTGATATTTAAAAGGATTCTTGCTATTCAGCAACACAGTACCATTCATACCACCGGAACCATATAAAGCAGAGGAAGCACCTTGCAGTAATTCCATGCTTTCTACATCCAATTCTGTTAAACCAATGATGCTACCCACTGAGAAGTTCAAGCCGGGTGCTTGGTTATCCATACCATCGATTAATTGATTCAAACGGATGTTACCGCTGCTATTGAATCCACGGGTTCCGATACTGCGGAAGGTTAAGCTAGCCGATACTACGTCTACCCCTTTCAGGTTGGTTAACATGTCGTAGTAGTTAGCAGCCGATGTATTTCTGATGGCGGTAGTTCCGATTCTTTCGATAGAAACCGGAGATTCCAGGATTCTTTCTGGAACACGGGAGGCGGCTACTACCACTTCTTCACCTAAAGTGTAGGAGGGGGCTAACTCTACATCCAAAGCTTTACTGGCGCTATTCACCACTACTTCTTTAGAGGTGAAACCAATAGAAGAGAAAACAAGGGTTACCGGGAACTTCTGTACGGTGGTAAACTTGAAATTTCCTTTATCATCGGTGTAAGTTCCAGCATTTCCACCTTTTACAGTAACTGAAATGGCAGAAAGACTTTCTTTGGACTTACTATTTTTTACCGTTCCCGAGAGAACAGAAGATTGTGCCCAGGCAGATCCAGTAAGGAAACTACCCAGAACAAACAAGAAAACAAATTTGAAAACTGGTTTCATAAGGGGCTAGGTTTAAGAATTATTCTAAAAGTAATACAAGTTAGTTTCGTGCAAAAATTTAATTTTTCCACAACTATTCATAATATGTTAAGAAAAACAAAGATAGGGAGGAAATAAATACGAAACTTGCCGGTTACATTTGTTCTATGAAATTCCAGCCATTTCCTCAACAAACCGGCTTTTATAGCGGAAAAGTAAGAGATGTTTACTACCTAGGCAACGATTGGCTGGTTATGGTGGCTAGCGACCGGATTTCGGCATTTGATGTGATTTTGCCCAGACTAATACCTTTTAAAGGCCAGGTTTTGAACCAAATTGCCGCATTTATGCTGGAATCTACCCGGGATATTTGTCCTAACTGGTTGGTTTCCACCCCTGCTCCCCAGGTTTCTATAGGAAAAAAATGTACTCCCTTTAAGATAGAGATGGTAGTGAGGGGAAATCTAGTGGGCCATGCCTGGAGAACCTACCAATCAGGTAGCCGAACCCTTTGTGGTGCCCAACTTCCGGACGGGCTTCGGGAGAATGATTTCTTCCCCGAACCTATCTTTACCCCCTCCACCAAGGCTGAACAAGGTCATGATGAAGATATCAGCCCTGCAGAAATTATCCAAAAAGGACTGGCAACCGAAGCTGAATGGCAGGTTTTACAGCAATATACCCTAGCACTATTTGCCCGGGGGAGGGAAATAGCGGAAAAAAGAGGGCTCATTCTGGCCGACACCAAATATGAATTTGGCAAAATAGGGGATACGATATACTTAATGGATGAAGTGCATACCCCCGATTCATCCCGCTATTTTATCAGCGACGGTTTTTTTGAAAAACAAGCATCCGGAGAAAAACAACAGCAACTGAGCAAAGAATTTGTAAGGGAATGGTTGATGGCTAACCATTTTATGGGAAAAGAAGGGCAACAAGTTCCGGAAATGAGTGATGAATGGATTGATACCATCAGCAAGCGATACATTCAACTTTTCGAAAAAGTAACTGGAACTACTTTTGTACCCTCAATTCTTTCAGAGGATGAACTTCAGCAATCGGTAATAGGTGCGTTGCATGGTTTGGAAATTCAGTAATGAGAAATCGGGCTTCTTTTTCTGATTTAAAGGAATGAATATCTATACATAATAATAATCCCTGCCAACATCCTAAGTAAATAAAATTACATGTTCGGATAACTGGCAGGGATGTTGATTTTCATTGTTCAGATTACAAGATGCGATTCCTAAAAAGTATATTTAAGTTGTACAGAAAATGCTCCATTAATTTTATCTGGGGCTGGCACATATGCATCCGGTAACTGATTTACAAAAACCATGGTGGCATATTGGGTATTGGTAATATTATTCAGCAGATAACTGGCATCTAACATCCAATGGGAGGAAAGTGTTTTCTGATAACCCCATTTCGTATTGAGTAAGCTATACGAAGCCGTTGAATTTACTCCATCTGCCGTAAAGGGAAATGCCTCTCTATAATTCAGTACAATATTTCCATACCAGCCGCCCTTTATTTTTACATCAACTCCCATATTGGCAACTAGGGGTGCAACACCGGCAACAGATTTGCCATCATAATTCGCTACCACCACACCGGTTCTATTGGCATTTAGTGTTTGAAAACTATACCCCACATATTTGGCATCACTAAGAGTTAGATTTCCAAAAGGTCTGAGCAATTGTAACCATCCCTTATCGGTATCTATCCATTGATATTTCAACAGTAACTCCAATCCTTTATGCACCTGTTTACCTCCATTGGCCACATAAGAATAGGCGGTTGTATTTAAGGCACCATCTAGGGGAACAGCTATGGCCGTCATTTTATCGAGGAAAGTTGCCATAAATAGTGCAAACTCATAATTCAATTTACCATTTGCAATTCTACCCTTGGTTCCCAATTCAAACTGGTCGCCTCTTTCGGGCCTAAGTCCGGTATTGAGTTGTCCGGTTGTAGGTATAAAGAAATAAGAACTTACGGGTGCTTTATAACCTCTGTTGAAAGAAGCATAGGCCGAAATTTTATCGTTGAAAACTTTATTGATTGCCAATTTCGGAGATAACATCGATCCATATTTTGCAGAAAAATTAGTTGCACCCAAATAGCCTGCCACATAAAATCTGTCGTTTAACTCTATACGCATATTGCTATATCCCAGCCCCGCTGTTACGGATAATTGATTGGGTAACCCCAGCGTCCACTCAGAAAAGTATGATCCCGTAGCTGATAGCGTTGCTTGGTTACTGCGCATGGCCCCAATTATCCAATAAGCATTGGCATTATTCGGATTAGCCACCATATTGTATCCGATAACTGAAGCCCTTTGTTGCTGCAACTCTAAACCGGTAATCCCGGAAAGCGTTATCCCATCTTTTAGGTTCAGCTTTACATCCAATGTAGTTCTCACCCCAAAATTTAGCGGGAGCTTATCCGTCCAACCGCCGGCTGAACTTGCATTTGCATTCATGCCGGTTCCAAAAACCTGTAAATTATGCGTTACTTTATCTGATAGTTTAAAAGAATGACCGATGCCGGCACGAAAACTGATAATCTCGCTATGCGCATTCCGCTTAATGTATTCAGGATTTCCCGAATAATCTCTTTGGGCAAACTGTGCCAGGGTTAGTTCTCCCCCTCGGGCATCATAACTATTGCTGTATCCTGCATAAGCGGTGATGGTTTGCCGATCAGAAGGATTCACTTCATACAATACATTCACGAAATCTTTTTTAGAATCCATATGAGCAGCAAATCCATCAGTAGATTGTTTTCCGTAAGTCAATAACAATTTATAATTATTGCCTGCCGTACTAAAGCGGGTTGAATATCTCCTTAGATTATAACTACCTGCCATCACTTCCTGCGATAGGGAGGTTTTTCCTTTTTCAGGACTCAGGGTTTTCAGATTCACTACTCCTGCTATGGCCAGACCATATAAAGATCCGGCAGGACCTTTCAATACTTCTACATTTCCCAGATTGGCAAAATCGATATCGTCCATCAGGGTGATTCCTTCGGCATCGGTGAGGGGCATGCCGTTCAAATATACTTTCACACCCTGCCCATCAAAATTACTGCTGATACGGGAAGTACTTCCCATGCCATTGCCATATCCTCTGATATTAAACTGCTGACCCGAAGAAATGGCTCTTCTTTGCATAGTAACACCGGGCACATTTGAATTGATTGCATCGTCTAAATACAATCCGTTACCCCGCTTTAATTCAGTTTCACTAAGCCGAACGATACTTTGCGGTTGGTATAACAATGATTTATTAGCCGATGAGGTGGAGGTAATTTCCACTTCGGATAAAATACCCGACAGGGGAAATAATTTTACCAGTACACGTTCATCACACTGAGTTACCTGAACTTTTTGTGTTTCGTAACCAACATACCCAATGGTAAGGTCGGTTTTGCCACTACAAGGCAGGATGAAATTACCGGCTTTGTCTGATTGAGTGAGCGCCTTCCCCCCCACATAGATGGTGGCCCCTGCCAGGGGTTGCAACAAATTTCCATCCACTACGGTTCCTTTGATTACCGATTGAGACCAACCCAATTGCCCGGTTACACATCCTGCTAACAAGAAAATAAATTTATACATACTACTGGTTTAAACAACGATAATAATTAATAAGGGTAATACGTATGTAGCGGCCCATAGGCATAGCCACTATAGATTACACAAAACGATTTTTCTACTAATTATTAGGCTAAACAGGGAGGTCGATCGATATTTTCGGGGCTGATAAGCAGTATGCGGGAGGCATAAAAACAAGGATACCCTGCTGTATTGTTTTTAAAACAAATAAAAGTTTGAGTTTGGGTAGGCACAAAGGCTGCAAAAAATTTGGCAAGGGTACCATTCTGCATGGGTGAGGAATCCGATTTTTTTGGTTGCAGCAATTTCCAAGTTGCAGCGAGTTGGGTATCATCCCCATCTTGAATCGCCTGTATTACCAGTTGCCCTGCCTCTTTACGAAGCGATAATACATCATACCAAATACCCTTGTATAAGAATTCTTCTCCTTCTTCTTCCCATAAAAAATCAGATTGGGTAATCTGCTCACCGTTGCATGCAAAATAAAAGGTTTGTCCGGCATCGATAGTATTACCCGACTGAATGGCGTTGCGTATAGTATTTTTAATTTGAAAATGTGTAAAGGCCCTCATCCAGCCAAGTCCGCCAGCCTGTAGCAATAACAGGATTGCAAGTGCAACTGCAATTATTTTTCTAGCGTGGAATAACATGATGGGTCAAATATACAGGATTATCTTTCTGATAGGCGGGGCCGGATGCGGACTTTGCTTTTGTTGAAAATATTTCTTCCCATATCCACTCCTGTACGCAGTTCTTTTTGGCGTTCTAGGGGCAGATGAATAGTGTTTTTACAAGCATCACTGCAACAACCCTGATAGGTTTGGGCACATTGGTTGCACTGGATAAAGAGCAGGTGACAACCCTCATTGTGGCAATTTACATGGGTATCGCAGGGTTGGCCACATTGGTGACAAAGGGCCAATACCTCGTTGGTGATTCTTTCGCCAAGTCGATTATCAAACACAAAGTTTTTGCCATGGAATTTTAATTCGAGGCCCTGAGCCTTGGCATCCTGGGCATATTTAATGATGCCCCCTTCTAGGTGGAATACATTGGTAAAACCATTATGCAATAAATAGGCACTGGCTTTTTCGCAACGAATGCCCCCGGTGCAATACATTATGATAGGCTTATCTTCTTTCCCTTTCAGCATTTCCTTGGCCATGGGTAATTGCTCGCGAAAAGTATCGGAAGGTATTTCTATTGCCCGCTCAAAATGTCCTACTTCATATTCATAATGATTGCGCATATCTACAATTACCGTTTCGGGATCACTGATTAATTGGTTAAGGGAAGCGGCATCCACATAGCTCCCTTTCTTTTCCATCGTAAAATCCGGATCAGTAATGCCATCTGCTACAATCTTATCCCTTACTTTTATTTTCAATACCCAAAAACTTTTTCCGTCGTCGTCCACCGCCTGGTTCAATCGCAAGCCATCCCAACCCGGAAATGAATAGAGATAGTTGCGGAAATTTTCTAGGTTATGCTCCGGAACACTAATTTGTGCGTTGATTCCTTCTTTGGCAACATAAATACGACCGAATACCTGCCATTGGCTAAGGTGCTTGTATAACTCATCGCGAAATTCTGCGGGATGTAGGATTGGAGTATAGCTGTAAAAGCTGATGGTAATTCTAAGGCAGGTTTCCTGCATCAAAAGCGCTTTGAGCTCGGCATTGGAAACCCGATTGTGAAGTAAAGCCATACATAAACATTTTCGACATTCCCCCTAGCCTGTTGGGTTTTGGGCAATGTTCTTTTATATAAAGAGCTGCTTGCAGGGCAGCCAAAATGGATATAAAGGTACGATTTTCTTTATAAATGGGGTATTCCCAAAGGTTTGGTGGAACTAGAATAATGGAGTGGAGATCCGAATACCGGAAGTATTTCCTAAACCACCTTGCTGAAAACTTTTTACATAAGTGAAACGGAATACTTTCAGTATATTTTCTAAACCAAGATATCCTTCGGCATAGTTGGTTTGGCCCTGAACATGCAATCCGTTGAAACCCGTAACTAAAAACCAGTTTAATTTCTTGAATCCAGGAATTTTATTGGTAATCAAGCCGTTTAACTTATATTCTAGATGTGCCTCAACATTTAGCTTAGACTGATTGCTGAATTGATAATAAGGGGCCAATTGAAAAGTAGAATTGAAAGAACCTGCAAAGATGGTTTGATTACCCGCTATATGTATTCTATCGGGTAAATAGGTAGTTGGATTTCCCAAAAATCCGGCAGCACTTATATTATACGTTAAGGTACCGCCTATTTTTAAATTCAATTCTTCAGCAATACCCAGTTGCCATTTGGTATAGGAAACATCACTACCCAGTAATCCTCGTATCCCTTGTGTTATAGATGCACTGAAAGTGGGTGCTTTTGAGTCTATCACAAATCGGGCATCGGGTAATTCTATATACTTGCCCCCCGGGCGCCAAACAAGTGAAGCACGCAATGTGGCAGCCTGATGAGCAGGCATGGTGGCTCCGGTTAAAGCATCTGGGTCGTTGGGTGTAAATTCCCTGTTTTTAGGATTATTCCAGCTGACCGGGTTGGCAAGATTTTGTAAAGAGGTTCTATCCTGAAAACGAAATGAACCGGAAAGGTTAAGCCCTTCTTTCAATCGAATTCCAGAACTCACCGTAAAGTAACCTGCCTCATAAATTTTCATATGATTAGCATGATAGAGGAGTGTTGCTAAACTATTGATTCTTTCCTCGATAGGATTTTGTGGGTTAAATTGATACACCCCTCTGCCCCCCGAAAAACTTATATTTCTCCGTTCTTTTCCTCCCCAGCTATAGGTAGCGGAAACCCCCAGATTGGCGTGTTGATTATCGAATCCATAGCGAATATTGGGTGAAATAAATAATCGTTTCTTGTTTTCCCAGGCCTTTGAATAGGAAGGGGAATATTTAAAAACCAAGCCCTCTACTGTATTATAATCGAATGACTTCAATAACGGATCAATATTCAATGACTCTTTGGTTTTTTGCCGACTGAACGTTTTTCCCGTAAGCAATAGGTTTCCAACCGTAAATCTATTGCGCTTTTTGTCGATTGAGTCTAGGTAAGCCGGCTGTTTCTTTACCTGTTCCAGACTATCTTTTTTAGAGTAGTCCTTCAATTCTTCCACCAATAATGGAACCGGTCGAATACTATCCCAGTAGGCAGCAGATTTTTTATTAGAGCTATCGTAAAATTTAATAACAGTATTATTGAAAAACTTTTTTTCGAATCGAGGCGTAAGATTAAACTGATCATACACTTCTAAAAAGTTTCCAAAGAAATCAAAGCCCAATAATTTCCCCGAGGGATATAATACCTGGTTCTTTATTACCCAGGTAGATCGAGCCGGCACAAACTGTTGCGTAATGCGTAGGGTATCCAGCAATTGCATCTGCTGTTTTTTTAACAAATACAAATCGGCACTGTGAATATACCAGTCGCCTTCTGTAATGGTTATATAGCCATTAAATAAGGGCTCGTATTCTCTCCTGGGTGTTACCTTGATACGATTGATTTCAATCCCATTTTCGAAAAATGTTCCTTCAAACCGATACCGATAATAAGAAAGTGCCCCTCCGGATAAAGGAGAAATGAACCCACGGGGATTCAGTCCCTCTCCTATTTGAATATTATTATTGTAAAAACTGATTTGTTGAGGAGTATTAAATCCAAACCCACTGCTTTGGCCACTTACTTTAGTTGAAATTACTTCTACTTTCGATTTACCATTACTATCTACCGACAAACGGGTAACCGATTCAGACAAATAAATCATTTTTCTTTGAGATGAGTCTCCATCTTCAAAATCTACTTTCTGACCAAATAACCTTTTGGGATATTTCCGAAGTTGCATTTGACCTTTTACATACACTTCGCATTGGTAGGAATTTAATTCCTTCAGGTGTTGTTTTCGGGCGGCTATTGCTTTTCGGATAATGGCATAGGCGGGGTCTTCTCCCTTAGTAGATACTTCTACCTGCGCTAACTGATATTGGAGTGGACTCAACACAAAATCAAGCACTTTGTTATCTTTGACAATAGTTATTTTCTTTTCCTCGGAGGTATAGCCGATGTACTGACTTACCAGGGTATACTCGCCGGGCTCTAGATTAAGTTGATAAAACCCCCGGGCATTGGCAGAAACGCCTTTGGTGGAGCCCTTAACCAGCACAGAAGAGAAGGGCAATATATTACCGGAGGAATCTTTTACATACCCACTTACCATTTGGGCATTTAGCTGTAAACTGGTTAAAAAAAGAAAAAATCCGGATAGTAGTAGACGGGAGGTACACATATAAGCAAAAATACCTCTGCGATTGTTCGGGCTTGTAAAAGGGTAGGATAAAATGGTGTTAATATTCTCAACCAATTACTCCAGGTTAATGCTCAGGATTGCTTTGGCAGATTTACTCAGTTGATATCCAAAGATGGCGGCAAAACCACTTACGAGTCCGCCCACCAAACCCGTAACAAAAACCAGCAGCATAGAAGAGCTACCCATTTTTAGTAAGGGGGCTACTCTTTGAGAGAGTATATGTTGATTGGCAGTATCTTTTATCAATGCAAGCATAAACCAAAGTAAAAACATGCCTAAAAAGCCGGCGATAAAGGAAGAGAAAGGTGATTGTTTTACCGACAATGCCACCAACGCAGAAGTGATTGCAAAAGACCACCAGGGCAAATGCGTATAAACACCCATCACATATCCCAAGTAAGCCGTTAATAATACCGAAACCAGAAATTTCATAACTTAAATTAATTGTTAGCAAATGTTATGTGCCACTTAACCTGATCATTTGAAGCAGCGGATTCTTTTTTCAAAAACAAGGCTTTATAATAAGTGCCTTCTGCCCAGCTATTTACAAAAGTATCGTAATAAATACTACCAGGATTGCCGCTTTGGCCACCCGGATAAATACAATAGGCTTCTGTTTCTGCACTCAGTTGAACTACCATTCTCCATCCAGGTCCGTGATTCGATTTGGAAGCATTGATCATATCTTCCCCTCCACCAATGGGCAGATGTAATCTATTTAAGGCAGGAATTTTCAACAGATGTTGTATATAAGTATCCTTATTTTTCGCCCATTCCAGTTGATCCGATTGCTCCAATAATACCAGTGCTTTGCAGGCTTTCCGAAGTGCCGTAATTACATCATCCTGAATAGTTTCTGTTTTCCCTTTTGTTGTGATATCATCTGCCATTAAGTCGGCAGTTCCTTTCAGCATTCGCTCCAATAGTGAATAGGAATCTGGCTCGGGTAATTTAAATTTACTTCCTGCCATTTCATCTCCCCAAACCGCTGTTTCTAAACTATCCCAGATGCAACGGAAAACGGTAGCGCCTTTTTCTTGAGGATCCCCTTTCAAGTTCCAGGTTTCCAGTAGGGCCAGGTACTTTTTTTCATTGGGGGTTAACCCATTTTTATCAATGTATTTGAGCAAAACCGGTCGGGCCATTTCAGCAAACACATTGTAATTATTGGTTTGCATTTTCTTCATGTCGTCTGGCGTAATATCGTTCATAGCGGTCAACTTCTTATTGATAACAATTCCACGATATAAAGGAAAATGATGAGCAGAACCTAAATAATATGGATAGGTAGAATCGGTAGGCTTTTGGTTTGCACTACTCACGAAGCCTCTTGCCGGGTTTTTAATCATTGGATTTTCGTCCATTGGTATCATTCCCTGCCATTGGTAAACCGAATCCGTTCCGGGCATGATAAAGTCGCCCTGATTTTTCCATTTGGCAACAAAAGTTCCCTGTTGCTTTATTGCAATATCTCCTGATTTGGATGCAAAAACAAAATTCTGGCCGGGGCAGGTCCAGTTTCGGATGGCAGTTGCATAATCATCATAATTTTTTGCACGATTCAATAAATAAAACGCTTTGATTCCGGAATTAGGGGTATTGGCCGTCCACTTAACTGCCAAGGTAAGCCCGCGTGCATCGGGGTTGTTGAATTCATTATCGTAGAGTACTGGTCCGTATTGCGTAATTGGCACTACTTCACTTAGATTTGCACCATCTCTTACCTGAATAACTTCCTGCCTTTGTTCGGAAAGAATCCAGTTGCCATTCATCAGGTATTCTTTTTTCAGTTCATCTTTAAACCGAACATTGTATAAGTCCATCACGTCTCTCCCGGCATTGGTTACTCCCCAGGCAATGCTGTCGTTAAAGCCAATCACAACGGCCGGTGCTCCAGGAAAACTGGCTCCGTAAGTATTGTGAGAAGGGGTTGAAATTTGCATCTCAAACCACAAACTAGGCAGGTTGAGACCCAGATGAGGGTCGTTACAAAGTATCGGGGATTTGCTTTTGGTTTTACTCCCCGAAACTGCCCAGTTATTGCTACCGTTACCTGCATCAGGAGTTGGAACAGCAAAGGGTTGATAGGCAGATGCTTTTTGAACAATTGTATCATTTCTGCCAAAATATCTCTGGGCTGCATCGGCAGGGGTTTGCGGTTTGAATCCAGCTTTTGCAAATGCAGTGCCTCTAGGAATAATCGGGTCTAGGGAATCCTGTACATTGGGATAGAGTTGTTTGAAATTATCCCAACCAAAATAATTTTTGGCATTGGTCATTTGCAAGTCAGTATTTACATCTCGCCCACTTAAATCGAACGACATAAACATTAAAAACAAGTAGGTTTTTAGGGGCGTCCAATTTTCGGGCTCATAGTCCAGCAACTTGTATTCGAAGGGAATATTTTCGGGTTGTAAACTGTGTATATAAGCATTCACACCGGCAGCATAGGCATTCACAGAATTTTTCATGGCCGAATCCATGTCGGTAGCGGCCATCGCTTGTTCGGCTCCGTATACCATTCCCAATCTGCGGAAAAAACGATCGGTGTTCAATCCTTCTTTACCTATTACTTCACTGAGTCTTCCGGCTGCCACATGGGTTTGAAATTCCATTTGCCAAAGTCGAAATTTTGCATGCAAAAATCCCTGCACAAAATAGGCATCAAAATCATTTTCGGCAAATACATGGGGCACCAGGCGACCATCTACATATACGTCTACTTTTCCCTTTAATTCAGGTGATTTGATCTGCGCGTTAAAGTCAGCACTGGCAGACTCGGCATTTTGCCAAAAACCCTGTTGAGGGGATAGAAAATAACCCAGGCGAGGGGTTTTAGTAGTGCCGGTTGACCAACGGGTATTCAGCGCCCAGATTAAAGCAATCGTACAAAATAAAGAAAGCGATAAGTAAACAAAACGCATGATATTGGGTTATTGAGGTATGAAAATACAATTTTTTGTGTAAGCAACCGATTTTCATACTGATGGCCTTTCCTTTCTAAAAGCCACCATTTCGGGTCAATTTTGTAATTTTGTCGCTTATTACTCCATGAAACAATTCAAAGTTCCCCCTACTTATCGCAGTCCGCTCATTTCTGCCATTAAACAACGGAGAAAGGAAGTGGATAAATTAAAGAAGGATTTCACACCCACGCGGCTGGATATGGGGCCTCTTCAGATTTTGCTTGCCCGGCATTTTGGATTTTGCTATGGGGTGGAAAATGCCATTGAAATTGCTTTTGAAACCATTCGCAAACATCCCAATAAGCGCCTTTATTTACTGAGTGAAATGATTCATAATCCTCAGGTGAATGCCGATTTAACTGCGTTGGGCGTTCAATTTCTGCAGGATACCCGGGGGAATCAATTAATAGATTTCGATACCCTTTCTCCCGACGATATTGTGATGATTCCGGCTTTTGGCACTACGTTGGCTATAGAAGCCCAGTTAGCCGCAAACGGAATTCCAACTGCTGAGTATAACACTACTTGTCCCTTTGTAGAAAAGGTGTGGAACCGAGGCGAGCAAATTGCTGCAAAGGGTTACACCATAGTAGTACACGGAAAACCCACCCACGAAGAAACCCGTGCTACCTTTTCCAGAGCTGCGGCCATCACTCCAACGGTGGTGGTAAATGATATTCGGGAAGCACAAATTTTGGGCGAATTTATTACAGGAAAGCGCCCTGCAACTGATTTTGATAAAGTGTTTGCCGGCCACTTTTCAGCAGGGTTTGATGCAAAAAAAGACCTGGCTAAAATTGGGGTTATCAATCAAACCACACAACTTTCGAGTGATACCCAGGCCATCGCCGATTACCTGAAACAAATCATCATACAGCATTATCAAGTGGCTCCCCATCAGGTGGCAGATCATTTTGCCGATACCCGAGATACCCTTTGTTATGCAACAAACGACAATCAAACTGCTGTTCAACATATGCTGCTCACCCCGGCCGATTTGGCCATTGTAATTGGGGGGTATAACAGCAGCAATAGCTCTCACCTGGTGGAACTATGCGAACACAAATTACCTACCTGGTTTATTGATTCAGCTGACAGATTACTATCCCACCTACAAATTGAACATCGCCGGTGGGATACCAAAGAGCTGATGATAAAGGAAGGATATCTACCCGCTAACAATCCAACCTCCATTTTAATCACCAGCGGGGCTAGCTGCCCAGACGCTGTAGTTGAAAGCGTTATCCGAAAACTGGCAGTTTTTTATCAGGTGGAACCAGCTTTTGAGCAAGTTATTCAAGCATGGTGTTCGTAAAAGCTTGTGTATTTTTTCACTTTTGGCGGGAATTTCCTATATTGAAAGAAAAACAACATGCGCCTGTTATTGTTTCTGCTGATTGCCTGTTTAGGAACTGCCCCTGTGTTTAGTCAAACCCAAATGAGTTCCGGAGGGGTATTAGACCCGCTACAAAAAGACATGGACATTCGGCATTATTCCATCAATTTGAAAGTAAATACTACTACCCAATCATTAGACGGATTTACAGATGTAGAGATAGCACTGAAAGCGGCGGCAGATACGTTGCTATTGCAATTGATTAACAACTATAGCATCAGTCAGGTTACCATCAATCAGCAACCCGTAAACTTTTCGCATAGTAATAACCGAATTGTAATGTGGGGAACCGGAAAATTTATACCTGGCAAACATACTATTCGGGTTACCTATGCCGGAAAGCCACCCATCGCTGTTCGGCCCCCATGGCAAGGCGGATTCACTTTTACAAAAGATAGTCAGGGAAATAATTGGATGTCGATTAATTGTCAGTTCGAGGGTGGAAAAGTGTATTTCCCTTGTAAAGACCATCCTTCAGATGAACCCAATGAGGGGGTTGATTTTTACATTACAGTTGCAACGGGAGAAGTAGTGGCTGCTGCCGGCATTTTACAGGAGGTAAAGAAACTGAAAAATGGACTTACCACCTATCATTGGAAAACCCAATATCCCATTAGTAATTACTGTATCCTGTTTAATATAGGTAACTATGCTGTTTTCAAAAGAAATTATACCACGGTTAAAGGAAATACCGTTCCCATTGAAATCTATTTACTAAAATCAGATTCATCCCATGCTGCTGAAATTCTGGATATCAAAGAAAGAGATACCCGCATTTTAGAAAAATATTTTGGCGAATATCCCTGGGTAAAAGAAAAAATCGGATTGGCGTATGTTCCCAACTCGGGCATGGAACACCAGACGATGATAACCTATGGTGATAAGTTCAATTACAAAAAAGTAGGCGGACAAAACTATTCCGACAACCTGTATCATGAGTATGCACACGAATGGTGGGCGAATAAAGTTACCAATCGCGACTGGGCACATATGTGGATACAGGAGGGTATTGCTACTTATGCAGAAGCACTTGCCTACAGGGAACTTGCAGGAGAAGAAGCCTACCATGAGGTTTTGAGCGGACATAAGAGTCGGGTAAAAAATGTAAAGCCTTTGGTGCAGGGGGAAACGGTAAATTCGGTAGACACTTATTCCGGAGATTTATATTTTAAGGGATCTTGCTTTATGCATGCCCTTCGCTATGTGCTGGGAGATAGTATCTTTTTTCCAACTCTGTATCAATTGGCTACCGACAGCGCCTATACCTATTATAATACGGTTACCTCTGCAGAAGTTGAACAATTGTTTAGCAAAGCAGCTGGCAAAAACCTTCAGCCCTTATTCGATTTTTATCTGCGAACAACAGAGGTTTTACAGTTCAGTATAAAAAACACCAAATATCAAACGTATCGTTTACAACTTCTGAATCTGGACATGCCTTTGCCAGTGGATATTACCACCGATAAGGGTACACAAAAATTAATGTTAACAAAGGAGGGCATTACAATTCGTTCTACCATTCCCCCTACCGTTGATGGAAAAGGATACTACCTAAAAAAAGTAGTGCTAGAATAAAATACACCGAAGGTGCACCTAAGGTGTAAGTTTACAGTAAATAAAGCCAAAATCATATGTTGCATTGGCTACTCAAAGGATTAAGTTATGTATGGCCGCTTACCATAAAAACTTATTCATCCCCGTATAGTGGTGAATTGTATATCCGATATTTTTTGGGTAAAAAGGTGCTGGATTGTAAGCATACCAATTATTCGTTTGGAGGTTTACAAAAGGTATTAAAAAGATCATTGGAATTACTTCCGTTTAATCCCGATACTGAAAAAATATTAATACTCGGCCTGGGTGCAGGATCGGTTTTAGAAACCATCCGTAAACAGCATAGTAAAACGGCATATGTAACCGGGGTTGAAATGGATGCCGTAATTGTAAACATTGCTGAGGAAGAATTTGGCATAACGAATGATAATTGCACGAAGTGGGTTGTACAAGATGCTATTGAATTTATGCAAGTAAATACCACCCGTTATAACCTGATTATTATCGATTTATTTATTGTAGATACTATTCCCGAGCAGGCATTACAATCCCCCTTTTTGAATCAGGTAGCCGATGCAATTGAACCAGGTGGACAACTAATTTTCAATACTATTCCGGAAACGGTTTCTCTCGACAATTTGAATTATCTGATAGACTTTTTTGAAGAAAAGAATATGGAAGTAAGACTCATGAAAAAGTGGGGCTATTCTAATGATATACTACTGGTAAGTAACCCAATTGCAGACACTGGAATTAACACTATGTAGGTTGGCAACTACATTAAAAAGGGAAAACCCTTCTATAAAAAAGGGGATTTCCCCTATGCTACTAATTCAGAAGCAAGGTAATTTTATATTATCTTTTTAAAAGTGCTTACTTAAAGCCACCTGCAAAAGATTATAATACGAACCCGATAAATGCTCCAGCATGATAAATAATCATTGTATCCTTGCCCTATTAATTTACTTACCTACGCTTACCCTAATTGCTCAAACGCAGACTACTTCTTCAAGCAACCCGCCTCGGGTATGGGTTGAAGTAGTAAGTAAAAGCAATAAAAATAGTATTCGCGCATTTGATAGCAAACAAAAGTCCAGCATAGAAAATTGGGTAACCCAACCTTCCGAGGTAGCAATCCAAAAAGGGCTATATCGAATTAGGTTTACGCAGGAAGGTAGTTTACTGACAGATCAAGTAAAAATCAGAAAAGTTTATCATCAGGAAGGTAGCGACCAGGAAATAAGAACCCTGTTACCGGTAGGATATTATCGCATTGAGCATCCCCAACCTAATACAATCGAAGTCTATTTTTCTGAGGGTGCTAATAATTTTTTCACAGCGGCCTCTGGGTACTTGGTGATTAGTGGCATAACACAACAAAACCTGCAACCCGTTCCCGATATTATAATTGGCACAACCCCCTATCTGGCTAACCAGGATAAACGGAAACCTAAAATATTTCAACTGCTGGCTAGCAGATAAGATATCCCATCGCCCAAATATCCTATAAGTGCCGGTTTGCAGCCGGCATTTTTGTTGTGATTGCATCCCATAGCTTTCTTTATCAATTACGGTTGATTTCATTCTGCCCGAAAAAAACTAACTTTCGGGCTGATAAGCCTACCTATGAAAAGATACTCCATTCAATGTAAACGCTACTGGCAGCTATTAATGGTTGGATTACTTTGCCTACTTTTTGCAAGCAATGATTTGATTGCGCAAAGTAAGCCAGCGTATGTTTTATATAATAGTAAAGGGAAAAAAGTAAGCTATAGCCGGATGTTGCAAACATTATCGGAAAAAGATATCCTTTTATTTGGAGAATACCATAACAATGCAATCGCTCACTGGCTGCAATTTGAAGTTACCAATGATTTACAAAAATTGAAGGAGTTGGTATTGGGTGCTGAAATTTTTGAACAAGACAATCAGGAGGCGCTTACCCAATTTGTGCAAGGAAAGATTTCAGCCAAACAATTAGATTCTTCGGCAAGGCTATGGAAAAACTATCCTACCGACTATGCGCCGTTGGTTCAGATTGCCAAGGCGAATCAACTTGCTTTTGCAGCCACTAATATTCCCCGAAAATTCGCATCACTGGTGGCAAGAGGAGGCTTTGAAGCACTGGATACATTAAGCTCTTTACAAAAAACATGGATAGCTCCCCTTCCAGTTGCGTATGATTCTACCCTTCCGGGTTATAAAAATATGGTAGCAATGATGGGTGGCCATGGCGGATCAAATTTACCTAAGGCACAGGCTATCAAGGATGCTACTATGGCTCACTTTATTTTGCAGTTTTATAGGCCCGGATCATTATTTATCCACTATAACGGTTCCTATCATTCCGATTTTTTTGAAGGGATTGGATGGTATCTTCAACAGCAACGACCCGATTTGAAAAGAGCCACCATCACTACAGTTTCACAGAAAGATATTCATAAGCTAGAGAAGGAGCATTTGGGAAGAGCCGACTTTATTATTTGTGTGGATGAGGATATGACGAATACCTACTGAGTTAATCACACGCTACATTAGTCAAGCATATTCAACCTTTCATTAGCCCAACTGAGGGCTATTTGCAGTTGCTCCTCCCGGGTTAGATTCGAATTATCCAATTCAATGGCATCCGCTGCTTTGCGAAGCGGACTGAACTCCCGGTTACTATCTATATAGTCGCGCATTTCGAGGTTGGTTTTCACTTCCTCTATGGTTAAATTGGGATTTCTGCCAATAAGTTCTTTAAATCTTCTTTCCACCCTCACTGCAGGATCGGCAGTAACAAAAATTTTCAGTTCAGCAATAGGAAATACGGTGGTACCTATATCCCTTCCATCCATAACTATTCCCTTTCTATCTCCCATTTTCTGTTGCTGGTTCACTGCAAATTCTCTAACCTCTTTAATAGCAGCCACTTCACTCACATGCTCACTTACCAACATATCTCTGATGAGTGCCTCCACATTTTCATCATTCAGATATATATCGCTTTGTGCCGATGCCGGGTTATACTCAAAATGTAAATTGATTTCAGCCAATGCCTTATTTACTTTTGCGGTTTGGTTCCAGTCTACATGATTCCGTAAAAAATACAGCGTAATAGCCCGATACATGGCACCGCTATCTATAAAAACATAGTTCAATTCCTGCGCCAACTGTCGCGCTAAGGTACTTTTGCCGCAAGAAGAAAACCCGTCTATCGTTATAATGATGGCCATAAGGTTGCAATGTTACACAATTTCTCCTTTCTTTTATTTTTCTCTCTGCCTATTGGAATGCATCATTTCAATTGTGCAAACAAATTTGGATAATCGCTGATGATTCCATTTACCCCCATATTTTTCAGTTGCTGTAGTGTAGATAAATCATTTACCGTCCATGGAACAAGCAGCATTCCCATTTCCTTGCATTGTTTTACCAGCAAGGGAGTTACCCAATTAGAAGCAGGACTATAAATAGAAGGTATAAATCCCAACTGCTGCAGTTGAACTGCGAATGATCGGGAATCATTGTCTTCAATTAATAAGGCAGTACGTATATCCGGATATTTTTCGTGCAAGTACTGAAGGGTTCTCGGATCAAAGGACTGAATAATTACCTGGTTACTTATCTGCTTATTTTGGATAACCTGCACCAAGCGATCTACAAATTCGGCGGGTAATGGATGATAGATTGCATCGCCGGTGGGGTCGCTTTTTGTTTCAATATTAAAATAGGGTAATGCTAGGTTCTTGCTTGTACAATATGCTTTAACACTGTCTATCACATCTGCCAGCAAGGGCTTGCTTACCCGCATACGTTTCTGCTGTGGAAATCGCGGATGGGGCGCCATACCCACATCAAACTGAACGATTTCAGCATAATTCATTTGATACATATTCAGGCTTTTCTCCTCCTCCTGGGTTACCCTTTTTCCGTTGGGAGTTGTGCTGATTTCATGATTAAAAAACGGTTCATGACTTAAAAGTACCTGACCATCTTTGGAGATAACCGCATCCATTTCTAATGTGTGCACGCCTAAATCAAGTGCATATAACATGGCGGGTATGGTATTCTCTGGCATCAATCCCCGGCAACCCCGATGCCCCTGCGTATCAAAACTGTTCATTGTTTTTGCTGATTGATTGCGGGAAACCAGGCAACCCGAAATAATTCCTGCCACCAAAATCCATCCAATTTTTTTCATAGCAGTAAATAAAGGGTTATTGTTCCAATCACAAATTATGGATTCATTTCAATAGGCTGGGTAGCCGGTATGCTGGCATTTCGTCTGGCAATATTTCTTACCGCTTGGGCTGTAACCTCTCTAAAAGCCTGCTTACTCAACTCATCGGTACTTTTCATGGCCGGAACCCCTGCATCTCCACCTTCCCGAATACTTTGCACCAAAGGTATTTGTCCCAAAAAGGGCAACTCATATTCTGAAGCCAGGTTTTTGCCCCCTTCTTTTCCAAACAGATAATATTTATGCGTGGGTAATTCGGCTGGGGTAAAATAGGCCATATTTTCGATCAGTCCAATTATCGGAACATTTATCTGTGCCTGTGCAAACATGGCAATAGCTTTTTTAGCATCTGCCAATGCCACATTTTGTGGGGTGGTAACTATGATAACGCCGGTAACCGGAACTGTTTGCATCATGGTAAGGTGAATGTCGCCGGTTCCGGGTGGCATATCAATTACCAGATAATCCAATTCGCCCCAATCCACTTCCGTAACAAACTGCCGAATAGCACTGCTGGCCATTGGGCCTCTCCATACCACCGCATTTTTTTCATCTACCAACAACCCGATACTCATCAAACGGATTCCCATTTTTTCTAAGGGTACAATCATCCCTTTGCCATCTACTTCCTTCATCAAAGGTCGTTCGCCCCGAACCCCAAACATGATGGGTACGCTGGGTCCGTATATATCTGCATCCATCAAACCCACCGTGGCGCCTCCTTCAGCCAAAGCCAATGCCAGATTGGCAGAAAGGGTACTTTTACCTACTCCTCCCTTTCCACTCACTACGGCAATAATATTTTTTACTCCGCTCAAAACCTGATTACCAGATTTACGTCCAGAACTGGTATTGGCCGTAAAATTCACCTGAACCTGTGCGGCTTTGTTTACTAACAGTTTAACGGCATTTTCGCAGGCGGTACGCATCATGTCTTTCATAGGACAAGCAGGCGTTGTAAGCACAACGGTAAAACTTACTGCATCCCCCTCAATTTTAATATCTCTAACCATATTAAGGGAAACTAGGTCTTTTCCAAGGTCCGGTTCCTGTACCTGACTGAGTGCCTGCAGTACTGATTCTTCTGTCATCACGAAAGTTTTTGTTAAAATAGAGGAATAAAGCGCAAAGTTAAACTCTACCTGCCGTACTTTGTTAGGGCAGAAAGATTCTTTTCAATAATATCTGATTTTCTAACCTTCGCAATCAGAGGGTTTGTAACTTTGCAACAAATATGAAAAAAACACTATTTATATTTTTTCTTTTGTGCCTAGGCGGTATGCAGCAAGTATTGGCTCAGCAAAGATCTACCCCCGATTCGGTGATTCAACTGTATGGGGTAGTAATGACGGCCGATAGCCTGCAGGGTATACCCTCTTGTAGTGTGATTGTACTAGGCAAAGGGCGTGGAACCATAACCAGCTATGATGGGGTTTTTTCCATTGTGGTTATAAAGGGAGACATGATTACTTTTTCTAGTGTAGGATTTAAAGATAGAACAATAGAAATTCCGAAAAATCTTGCCGAGAATCAATACAGTGTAATTCAATTATTAGTGAGTGATACCGCCTATCTGCCGGCAACCATTTTAAAACCTAGACCAACCCGGGAACAATTTGAAAGGGATTTTGTAAACACAACTGTTCCGGATGATTTGTACGAAACTGCCCGCAAGAATACGGATGAATCACAAAGAAGAATGATTCTAGCCAATTTGCCTGCAGATGCAAAAGAAGCGGTAAGTTTTCAAATGCGTGTGCAGGCCAATAAAGCCTATTACGCAGGTCAGATTCCTCCTATGAATATATTCAATCCGGCTGCTTGGGCCGATTTTGTGAAATCCTGGAAGCGGGGTGACTTTAAGCGTAAAAAATAGCATTGGTCTGCCAGTTGAACCTAGCTTTGCAGTAATAGATAATTCTCGCCTATATGGATATTCAACAGATTACCGTAATTGGAGCAGGAACTATGGGTAATGGTATTGCCCATGTTTGCATACAACATGGATTTCAGGTTACTTTGGTTGATATTTCCATCGGTGCATTAGAAAAAGCCCAGCATCAGATTAAGAAAAATATGGAGCGGCAGGAAAAAAAGGGGGTGCTCAGCATGGAGCAGCGGGAGGCAGCGCTTCAACGCCTTATCCTTTCTACTCATCTCGAAGGGGCCGTTGCAAACTGTCAGTTGGTAATTGAAGCGGCTACAGAAAATCCAACCATCAAGCGGCAGTTATTTGAAAGTATAGACAAAGCAGCTCCTGCCAATTGTATATTGGCTTCCAATACTTCATCCATTTCCATCACATCCCTGGCTGCAGCCACCAGAAGACCCGGCAGGGTTATTGGTATGCACTTTATGAATCCCGTGCCAGTTATGAAACTGGTTGAAGTAATAAATGCCTATCAAACCGAAGCCGCCGTTACACAATCCATTGTGGAGTTGAGTAAGCAATTAGAGAAAATTCCCTGTGTGGCAAACGATTATCCCGGTTTTATCGCCAACCGAATTCTGATGCCCATGCTAAATGAAGCCATCTATTGTTTACAAGAGGGCGTAGGAACGGTGGATGCTATCGATAACATTATGAAACTCGGAATGGGACATCCAATGGGTCCGCTGCAATTGGCAGATTTTATTGGATTAGATGTTTGTAAAAGTATACTCGACGTGATGTATGCGGGTTTTGGACAAGCAAAATATGCCCCCTGTACCCTACTCGTAAATATGGTAATGGCCGGTAAATTGGGCATCAAAACGGGGGAAGGTTTTTATGATTATTCAGCGGGTACAGATCAGAAGCAGGTGAGCAGTCGATTTCGTTAACTTTGCGCATGTTTTTCACGCTATCTAAAGTATTATTCTTTTTTATCACGCCCTTTTTCTGGTGTGCGGTATTATTACTGATTGGCATTAAAAGAAGAAAAAGAACCAACCGTTGGTTTTGGTATGCGGGTATGGTTTTTCTGATTTTTTCAAATCCCTTCCTATACCGAAAAGCTATGCTTGCCTATCAGGAAAAGCCGGTAACTCGCACTCTTGCCGCTTCTCCTATTACCACAGGAATATTGTTAACCGGATTTGTGGGATTTGATACTGCTGGGAATGGATATTTTGGAAAATCCAGCGACCGTTTTATTCAGGCAGTAAACCTATATCATACTGGTAAAGTGAAGCAATTAATCATCAGTGGAGGTAGCGGAAATTTTTGGAAAGTTGAGCCACCGGAAGCCATTTTTATTAAAAAGCAACTTCTCATTAATGGCATTCCAGATTCATGCATCCTGATTGAAAAGAGGTCTAGAAATACCTATGAAAATGCGTTGTATACAAAACAGCTCATAGATAGTGCCCGTATAGCAGGACCCTTCCTTTTGATTACCTCCGCCTTACATATGCCTCGGTCAATTAAAATTTTCAAAAAACTAAACATATCTTGTATTCCTTATCCTTGTGACTATAAAGTATATCCAGAAACCAAACATTTTTTGAATACGGTTTATCCTGATATTTCATTGATGAAAGATTGGGAGTATCTTTTCAAAGAAATCTTGGGAACCCTGGCTTACCGAATCACTGGAAAAGCGTAAATCAAAGCTTCTAAATATGCTTACATGCTAACACTTCAGAATCAATTTAAACAGGATGGCTATTTAGTATTAGCAGACTTTAACTCAGAGGCATCCTGCGACCAGCTGATGAAGCGCGCGCAGGAACTGGCTGCAGGTTATAATTATGAGGGACATGCCTCCATCTTTCAAACAAACGAACAAACCCGCACCAGTGATGATTATTTTCTTTCTTCCGGTGATAAAATCTCTTACTTTTTTGAGAAAGATGCATTTACAGAAAGTGGTGAGTTAAAAGGAGACTTATTTCATTCATTGAATAAGATAGGGCATGCCTTACATGATCTTGATCCGGTTTTCAACCAGTTTTCCCGCTCGCCTCAGCTGATCAAATTAGCGGGTGATTTGGGACTAGATGCGTATGTGCTGATTCAAAGCATGATGATTTTTAAACATGCCCGTATTGGCGGCAAGGTAGATATCCATCAGGATGCCAGTTTTTTGTATACCGAACCTACTTCATGTATAGGCTTCTGGTTTGCACTGGAAGATGCCACTATTGAAAATGGGTGCTTATGGGCAAAACCGGGCGGACATAAAACCCCGCTGCGAGATTGGTTCAAACGAAAAAATGGTGGAGGTACAGAAATGATTTCCTTACACAATGCTCCCTATGAACCAGCAGAAATGATTCCGCTGGAAGTTAAAAAGGGTACATGCATTGTATTGGATGGATTGTTGCCGCATTTTAGTATGCCCAATACCAGTGGGCGCTCTCGACAAGCATATTCAATTCATACTATAGATAAAAACTGCCGATATCCGGAAGAAAACTGGCTTCAATGCGATCGCGCTGCTTTGAAGGGCTTTGGCTAAGTGGGGGAATACTTATTCTCCTTTTTCCTTGATTACCTGCACCTGATGAAAATCGCGCAGCTGATGTAAAAAAGTAGCTTCCTGTTTGGCAGGCACCGAAATTTTCCAAACACAAAAAAGTTGCATCTCCTGTTCAATAATGGAACATCCCATTTGCCGGATTATTTGCATAATCGGATTCATATAGCGATAGTCAAAATGCAGCTGATAGGGAATTTCAATAAACTTTTGAATGATAGGAACCATTTGCAAAACCAAAGAAGCCGACGTTTTATAGGCATTGATTAATCCGGGTACCCCCAGGAATGAACCGCCAAAATAGCGCACAACAATTACCCCAGTATTGGTTAATTCCCTCGACAATAATTGTCCAAGAATCGGTTTACCAGCCGTTCCGGAGGGCTCACCATCATCACTTACTCTAAATCGCTCTCCCGAAGATTCCATTCGATAAGCAAAACAATAATTTACCGCTTTCGGGTGCGCTTTTTTAGTGGCTATCAGCTGATGTTTGAAATCTGGCTCGTGAATAACCGGAAAAATACAAGCGATAAATTCACTACCCCTGTCTTTAAACACAGCTTCTGCCGTTTGTTCCACTGTATAGAAAGATAATGGGTTACTCATCTGGGGATAAATGTAATCATTCCAATAGCTATCAACGCCATAACTATGCCCAACATATTTATTTTACTTAGGGATTGTTTAAAGAGTAACCATGCCATCACAGTGCTTAATAAAACGATTCCCATATTATTAAGCGCTATTCCTACACTACTCTGTTCACCGGCTAATGACAGAAACTTAACTAAACACCAGATAGAAAAATAATTAGGGAATCCGATAGCAATTCCTGCCCACAGGTTGATGAGGTTCCATTTTCGAATACCCATTATATATCCATAAGTAGCTATCAATAATCCTGTTATACCTGCTATCCCAAAGCCCGTTACTAAATAATCATGCCGATTCTGTTCATTTACAAAACGATGTTGAATAAAATTCATCCAAGTATCCAGTAAACCACTTCCTATAAAAAGTATAACCGGCAATAAAAATCCCATAGTCATTGGGGTATTATTTTGCGCTGAATTTTTTGGATAACATACAAAAATAACTGCCAGTAATGCCACTACAATGCCAAGCCATTGCAACCAACGTAAAGTTTCGTGAAATAAAAGAACCGAGAGAACCACCGGGATGATAAATGATAATTTATTGGCCACAGAAGATACCGCTACCGATATTTTTTGGGTTGTGATTGCCATGAGATTAAACACCAAAATAAAACCAATACCCATTCCAACTGCGCCATACCAGCCTTTCTGCCCCAATACGGCAGCAGGATGGGGCATACGCCCATTTACCCAAGAGCCGGTTAATACACAAACAAAATAGTTAATTACAATTACCTGAAAAATATCTGCCTTGGTTTTACCCAGATAACTGAAGGCAAGCGACAAATAACTAGACAATACAATAGAAGCTATTAGAAGAATCCCTGCTGATGTTAACATGAAAAGTGATTAAGTACCTGGTAATAAAAATGAGGAAGTAGGATTTACAAACCATTCAATTTGATCATCCAGTATATTTTCCTTACGAAATGCCCGCAAAGTTGGCAGTATGGGAGCGGATACTCCTTCTGAAGGATGCAGTGCGGTATTGGTTATTCTCCTGATTTCATCCCAACAACCCGAATGGATAAATGCTTGTAAAGTTGCTGCGCCTCCTTCTACCAAAACACTCTGCAAGTTTGCCTCCCGGCAATAATCAATAACTCCTTTGATCCAATCGGTACCCGAGTATGCAAAGGCAATTGCCTCCCCAATTGGCAATGCAGATTGCTCATTCAATAAAACTGTAGGCGCTGCTCCCTGAAAAATTTGTAACTCGCTAGATAATGCTCTTTGTGGATCTACCACCAAACGAACCGGATTTTTTCCGGGAACGAGTCGGGTAGTTAGAGCAGGATTGTCGGCCATTGCAGTTCGATACCCTACTAAAATGGCAGCTTCTTCGGCCCGCCAGGTGTGCACCCTACGTTGGGTTGAGCCGATAATGCCATTTTGGGTTTGCGCCCATTTTAATAAAATATAGGGACGTTGCTGCTCATGAAAAGTAAAAAAGCGTCGGTTGAGCCATCTCCCCTCATTGGCTAAAATACCCGTTATCACTTCAATACCGGCCGCTTGTAAGATGCGGATACCGCCTCCACTCACTTTTGGAAATGGATCCGTATTGGCCACTACTACCTTTCTGATGCCTGATCGGATAATTAAATCTGTGCAAGGGGGTGTTTTTCCAAAATGGCAGCAGGGTTCTAGATTTACATATAAAGTTGCCTGTGGAATAAATTGTAAAAGATGCTCCGGCACATTTTGCAGGCATTCCACCTCTGCATGTGGAGCACCATATTGGGTATGGAATCCTTCTCCGATAATTCGATTTTCATATACCAGCACTGCTCCCACCAATGGATTGGGGGCTACTGAACCGGCACCAGCCTGGGCAAGTTCACAACATCGAAACATATATTTTTCGGAATCTAACATGCGAGTGCAGCAAAAATAGACAAATGATAGTAACATTGCAGCATGACTTACCGCGAGGCCGAACAGCGATTAGCCAGTGATTTACAAATACTCTATTCCAACCGGGAAAGTGGGCAATTGGCATCCTGGGTGATGGAGAAAATTACTGGCTTACAACGGGTAGATCGCTTATTGCAAAAAAATCAGGCGCTTTCATCAGATCAGGAGGAATATTGGGTACTTATCAGAGCACGTATGTTACAACACGAACCCATTCAATATGTGTTGAATGAAGCGCCTTTTATGGGTTTACTGCTAGAAGTTAACCGGCATACATTAATACCCCGCCCCGAAACAGAAGAATTGGTGAGTTGGGTACTGGATGATCATCCGGAGGAAAATTTACGGGTACTAGATGCAGGAACAGGTAGTGGCTGTATTGCGTTGGCGCTTAAACAGCAGCAACCCGACTGGGAAATAACTGCAGGTGATAGCAGCCTCGAAGCTTTGCAGGTTGCTGCAAAGAATGCAGCCCGATATCAATTACCCCTCCATTTTACCCAAATGGATATGCTAAACCCACAAAATCCGGGCTGGGGTGGAAAGTATCAGGTAATCGTAAGTAATCCTCCTTATATTCCCGCTAAGGATGAAGTATCAATCGCAACCCATGTAAAGGCTTTTGAACCTACGGCAGCCCTTTTTGTTCCCGACGAAAATCCCCTGCTATTTTATAAAGCACTGGTTGCCGCCGCTCCGCTACATTTAGAAAAAGGAGGATGGCTGTATGTTGAAATAAACGAAGGACTGGGAGAAGCTACCCTACAGCTTTTTCAAAACGCCGAATGGCAGGCTGAATTACGCAAAGATCTTCAGGGAAACAACCGGATGATTCGGGCTAATTATTATTAACAGTTATGATTTTTCGCCCTCAAAAGAAAATGCTAACTTACTGATAAGCCAAAGCTTTATGATAGTAGTGATTACTCAGTTATTGGGAGGCGTGGGCATCTTTTTATTTGCCATGCATTTTTTAGAAAATGCACTGCAGGAATTGTCGGGCAGAAAATTTAAAATTTTTCTGCAGAAAATGGCTGCTCGACCCTTATCGGCCATTGCAGGAAGTGCGCTGATAACCGGTATACTTCAGAGCAGCTCCATGGTTTCATTAATGATTCTGGCATTTTTGGGTGCCGGTGTATTTACTATCCAACAATCGATGGCATTGGTGCTGGGTGCTAACCTGGGAACCACCATAGACAGCTGGCTGATTGCAACCCTGGGTTTTAATGTAAATATCGAACTAGCAGCTTATCCTGCTTTGTTTTTGGGAGCGCTATTCCTAATTATTAGAGGTAAAGATAAAATTTGGAAAAACAGTGGCTATCTGTTACTCGGGTTTGCGATGATTTTTATCTCGCTCAGCCTGATGCGAACTGCTATGGAATCATCCATGCAGACTTTTAAACTGGAAAATTATTTACACGTAGGGCATGGAGGGTTTTTATTAATTGGGTTTTTAATTACCCTACTAATGCAATCCAGCTCGGTTACTGTAGCCATTGTATTAACTGCAATCCACAGTAAACTGATTCCCTTAGAAACGGGAGCGTATATAGTTCTAGGAGGAGAAACAGCTACCACGATGAAACTATGGCTGGGAACAATCGGAGGCAATAATATAAAAAAGCAATTGGCTGCCGGCAATTCGATATTTAATATAGTGATTACCCTATTGGCCATCCTTACCATGCCACAAATACTGTATTTTATTACCCAAACCCTTGGCATAAAAAATCCTTTACTAGCCCTAGTAAGTTTTTCCAGTTTGTTGAACCTGGCAGGTATTCTGTTGTTTATTCCAATCCTTACCCCCTATTCCAATTGGCTGGTTTGGTTATTTCCACGGGGTAATCATTGCAAATCTGCTTACTTACAACATCCCGAAAACTGCGATGCAGAATCTGCGGAAGCGTTATTAAAAAAAGAAGCTGGCTATTTTATTTATAATGCAATCCACTTAAACACCTCGCTTTTAAATATCACTCCCGAAGCAACCCTGCGCATAACGGCTTATGAAGCTCTACAAGAAAAAACCAACTACGCATCTCTTCGGGCCGATGAAAAATATAACTGGGTAAAGGAACACCACGGAGAAATTCAATCAGCCTATTTGATTTTTACTAATAAGCACTATCAGGGAGATGACCTTTCTTTACCCCTTTATATTTCTGCAGTAAGAAATACCATGCATGCTGCAAAAAGCATGAAGGATATTTCTCATAACATTAATCAATTGAGTCGTTCCTCCAAATCACTTAAATTCGACTTTTTTCTGCATTATCAATTACAAACACTCGACCTTTTCCGAAAGTTGGTAAGCTGGCTCTCACAGTTGGAAAAGCCTAGTTACGAAGAGCTTCTATCCATCTACACATTGCTTGAAAAAAATTATCAGGATGCATTAAATCGGTTTTACAAAGAAGCAAGCGATACGATACTAGATGATATGGAAATTACTACCCTGCTGAATTTTAACCGAGAAGGATTCAGTGCCAACCGATCTTTGCTGATGGCATTAAAAGACTTACTATTGAATGCTTCATCAGCGCATGACTTTAATGAAAAAGTAAACTTCATCAGTTGATGCAGAAAAAATATAAAAGAGTAATCTGGAAAATAAGCAAGGTGCTTATCTGATTTTTGGAATGGCAACCTGTAAACGACCGTTTTGAACAGTAGCGTTTATTCCTTCTGTTGCAGCCTCTTCGGGCATGGAAAAGGAGCGGCGAAACAAAAGTGTATCTTCCGAAGGGTCGTTTAGATTTTTTTCAGCAGAAATAAAAAGTATTCCATCCTGGCACTCAAAAGAAAAATCACTTGCATCAAAGCCTTTTACTGGCATATCAATGAAGAAATGATTTGCATCGGCAGAAATTGAAACAGGCCCCAAAAAAATCATCATCACGCAACGCATCTAATGTGAAAGCAGGCAGTTTTTGTTCTAAAGTGGCAGACATACAATTTATTATTTATCAGTTTCGGAAGCTTTGAAATCTATATAACAAATGTCTGCAAATCGCTTCAAAGGAAATGATTCATTTGTGCAAAGATATCCACATATTTATACGGGTGGATTCCACATTTTAAGTAGTAACTTGTTATTGAATTTGCAATTTATTAGTTATGGGATTAGAATCCGGAAAATCAAACACAGATAAGTCGTTGATTTACAGATGGAAAAAGTTTAGCAAACTACTGGGGCCCGGATTGGTTACCGGAGCTAGCGACGACGATCCTTCCGGTATTGCAACTTATTCACAAGCTGGGGCGGCTTTTGGACTGTCTACCCTATGGACCTCCATTATTGCATTTCCGCTAATGGCCTCTATTCAGCAAATGTGTGCCCGCATTGGTATTGTTACCGAACAAGGATTAACCGGCACCCTGAAAAAGCATTATCCTCGTTCCATTTTATACCTGATGTTGTTATTTAGTTTTCCGGCAATTGTGATGAACATAGGGGCAGATATTGCGGGAATGGGTGCAGTAGGTAATCTTTTATTTCCTTCCATTGATGCCAGTTTTTTCAGTGTATTTTTTACTGTATTGCTACTGGTTCTAATTATTTACCTGCCCTATCAAAAAATGGCATCGATTTTAAAATATTTGTGCATAGTAATGCTGGTATATTTTATGGTACCTTTTTTATACAAGCAAGATTTTACCCATATTCTCAAAAACACTTTTATTCCGCAAATTCACTTTACCAAGCAATTTATGGCAATACTGGTGGGAATTTTAGGTACTACTATTTCTCCCTATCTATTTTTCTGGCAGGCATCGGTGGAAGTAGAGGAACAAAATAATCGAAAGAAAAGAATTGTAGTTGATAAAAGTTTTATTCACGAAGTTGATAAAGATGTAAATATTGGGATGGCATTTTCGGGAATGGTAATGTATTTTATTATTTTAACAACGGGCACTGTTTTATACCAAGGAGGTGTTCGGGAAATTAATACCGTTGAAGAAGCTGCCCGTGCTTTGCAACCGCTGGCAGGTAATGCCGCCTACCTGTTATTTGCCATTGGAATTATTGGTACCGGATTAATTGCCATACCGGTATTAAGCGGATCACTCTCCTATATT
>JAPLEI010000035.1 GCA_026391195.1 Bacteroidota bacterium
ATCTCTTCTGCTGTTTTGCCATTGTCAAACTCCTTGAGAATGCTGGCAATTTGTGTGGGACTGAATTGGCTCTTTTTCATTTTGTTTACGTGTTTAAAATTAAGACTTTTGTCTACTTTTAAAACGTACTATTTTTGGGGGAGCTTACACAATATATTTCGGAGGCTCAATATTGTTTAATCTGAGGTATACAATTAATTGTCCAACATGATGTGTTTGGTGATCTTGTATCAAATTTAAAAATTGATATTTGTTTAATTTTCCACCATTCCAATTAAATTCTTTTGATAAGGACTTCTCATCCAACTCGCCCACTACTTTTAATCCATATTCATAAGCATCGCTTAAAAATTGCATTAATTGTTTCTTACTCATCTCGTTTGAATTGACCTTTTTAACATTTGATGGATTACGCTCTTCTTGCTCAATTCGTCTGTAAAGTGTTGATTAGTCTGGTTTAGAGAATTTATCAAGATTGTAATCCTTCAGTTGTGTCGGAAAAACTTGCGTACTTTTAAATGTTGTGCGTCATACTAAAAGACACCCTTACAATGAAAGTGAACTTAAATAATAAATATATTCCCATCCTTTATTGGACATTATTGATAGCTGTAACAATTTCTTGCATTAGTCAAAGTCAACCAAATAAGGAAAATCAGATACGACAGACTAAAACCAACAGCAAATTGTTGAAATACACAACTGGGGTTCGGTCATTTTTAGAGGATAGTAAAGGAAATATTTGGTTTGGTAGTGTTTGAAAAAATACTTATTTCAAATATTTGAATTGACAAAAATTAATTTTATAGATGAACATAATAAAGATATTTAAAATTATTCTATTACAAACTAAAATTTGATTATACGCATAACAAATTGATTATCAGGAACTTGTGCTTATAATTATTCTTATGTTAAGTAGAATGTGTTTTTGTTGTGGGTTTTATGTTGTGAATTGCTTTCAAATTCTATTCTTACAAACGTTTATTAGAAAAACGCACTAAAATTTAGTCGACAATAATAACAATAACTTTATTGGTACAACTCCTTGCGCTACAATTGGGGAGTTAGTGTACCAAAAATTGAATGCATTGCTCGAAAATACTGCTTTTGCTACAAAACCGAGAACAGCACTATAGAAGGAAAGCACTCTTACTATCTATTCTTTCTCCAAAATTATGTGATTCGGAATCTGATACTCTCCCTTAGGTTTGGTTAGAATTTGCCAGTCTATGGTGTTATTATCAATTTTTGTGATTTTAGCAGTCCCGGAGTTAAGTGAAATCTGACTTTTAAAAGTAACAATAACATAAGTGTCGTTTTGAACAGATCCAAATAGTGATTCTTCGGATTCATCTTCAACACAATCAATTTTATCACCACTCTTTTGAACCGAGCAATGATTGCCTGTTACTTGATTATTCTTTTGTTCAAGTTTAAGAGAGAAAGCGGAAGTTTTTGTTTCCCCATTCCAATTACCTTCAAAATTCGGGATAGATTTAGGTAAACTAAATGAAAATAATAAAAACAATAAACAAGTCGCAAGAAGCAATTTTAGTTTCATGATTTAAGAATTTTATTTTAAAAATATAAAAGATATTCTACAAAAAGGGGGCTTGGACTATTTGCAATTTACATTACTAGAGTTACCAGTTTTCTTGTCTACAAACTGATTTACACGGTTTGTCCAGCCCTTAATATACTTAGCTTGTTTTGGAATTCTTTTTACAATGTTATTATAATAAATCTGCCTGTTTGATTTATAGGTATTGTAAAGTTCGACAGAATTTAGTGAATTTATTGCATTAATTGTGTTTATCCCTATTTGGCCATCAACCGATACTAAACCCCCAAGGTCATTAATTGTCCTTTGCAGGACTTTTACCGCATTCGCGCCTGAGTTTACAAAAAAGTCAAATAACAAGAATCGCAAATCTCCATCTAAAACTTGATCTGCATAAATTGCATCCCAATATTTAGTTTTATAAATTTGTTTTGCCTGATCCTTTGTAATGTTTTTTAAATTATCTAATGTCGGTTCAACGCCAACCACTTCCTTAGCATATGACAGCCATACATTCCACGAAATTCCTTTGTTAGTAGGCCCTCCTGGATCATCTGGATCATTTGTATATGCCCCTTCGGAGTTTAAAACATCACCTACCCTATTTTCAAATGTTGAACAGTCCTCTTGGCGAGGTGATTTCGCCGAGGGCCAATTTGAATTCCCATTTGAGCCACCTCCTCCACCTCCTCCACCTGTTGCACTACCAGGGCCTCCACCCCTACCGCATGACTTAAATTCAACAAACCCCCCAGAAACCCAACCACAAGATGCATTCATATTTAACCCTCCATTAGCGTTTAAAAATGGATTTGTAGCGCAATGATAATGTCTCGATTGTACAAAGATGCTTGAGCAGCGGACATCCAACACTTTAGTTGTACTAAGTGATTGGGGATTATTAATATCAGTGACTACTTTATTTAAAACCCTTAGCACTTTAGTATTTTTTTCATAAAGCCACGCATTGAGAATATCATTATTGAAGTCATAATAAAACTCCAAAGATCCTTGTTCATCTTTACCCTCCTGTTTAAAAATCGAATTCTCGTCGGTTAATTTTACAGCACCTTCGATTTCCCCAAATCTATTCCTAAAAACCAATGAAAATAAAATCTCATCGGATTCACTGCTGTTAAAAATATGAGTTGTGGATTTCAAATCATCATTTCCTGAATTACTGTTAACAAATCGAACTTCAGTATAGTCAATGCCATCAATTTTATATGAACTTGTATTTGCCCAATCCAAATTAAGCTGTTGTATTTTTCCATCAGCACCAATTTTGTTTAATGTCCCTTCTTTGTATACCTGTCCATTAACACTTAGCCAATCTTTAAATTGCTTGTAGTCCTCTATTTTTACTAGATCTTTTTTGTTGCACGCAATTAATAAAAATAGGGAAAATAAAATCCAATAAAAAAGAAAATTGATTTTCATATTAAATTTTTAAAATGGTAATTATTATACTTACTGATTTCAATAATAGTCCAATACATTCATTAGATATAAAGTTACCACAGAGATTAGATATTAACAACTGCGACATGTCGCATATTTCTAGGGGCAAAAAGCATCTAATTGATTGATTATCATTAAAGGAATCTGGATGTTGCAGCCTTTTGCTGTTTAGTGCCGGTTTGATTGGGCCGCAATTCCGCCTATTTTTATGCTTTTGGTTGTTACCGCAGACGCTAATAGCTTTCTATTTCGAAGCTGAGAATACTGCAAAAGATGGAAATGAATACTTTTAGATTATATGCTCTCCACCTAAATAGTTATCGCCGGAATAGAGAGTTATATTTCACATACAGCAAGTGAGCCAAGCACATTTTGTGCAGCAAATATTTTTAACTGAACACCAACAAAAGATCGCTACTTAAGTATTACAGTTATACATATATCCGGTCTCGAGCTCAGACAAAAAATTTCCGGTTTGATGCTATCGCCCCGGAATTTACTAAAAAACAATTGTTCCTTTTAATGCCACTCAAAAAGGCAAATCATCCAACGGCTCTGTCAAATCATTATCTGATGGCGCCGGTACTGGTTCTGGAGGTGCTGCAACAGCCTCGTTTTTGCTTCCAAGAAGGATTACAGAAGTAACCCTCAAGGTTAAGGAAGCGCCGGTGCGACCATCCTGAGTGGTAAAAGATCTTACATCAGGCTTGCCCTCAACAAATATCTGTGCTCCTTTCTTAAGGTATGGTAGAAGGCCTGTGCTTTCTGTCCACTGGCTGCATTCTACCCAGGTTGTTTTGTCCTTAATGTTACCCTGGGCATCTTTAAACCTTTCAGAAGACGCAACACTGAAATTGATGACAGTTTTACCATTGACGTTGTTTGCGATGGCATCTTTTCCGAGATTACCAATAACTCGCATTGCTGTTTTGTTCATAGTTGTTGTATTTTGTTTTAAATAATAGAATTGATTTTGGATGCCAGCACAGGTAAGCCAATGCCGCTTAATAACACATAGCCACACAGGGGACTTGCTTCTGAATAAATAGAAATAATCTCTAGCCTCATTCCAACATACATCACTTTTTGGCTAATAAAATACCCTGAAGCAATTAGCGATTCCTCTATTCGCTGATTAAACGGCAGTTGGAGTTTGCGAATGATTTCAGCATTACTCATATCCGAAGAGTTTAGCCTGGCTTTCCACTGTACCGTTACCCCCTTTTTCATCGAGGGCGTTTTTCTTCTTTTGAATATACTTTACACTCAATGCAATTAGGTCTCTGAACAGGGTAAGTAATAACCTTAGAATGTGAGCAAGGATAGTTAGTACCGGAAGAATTACCTTAAAGAAAACTATCAGCAACAACATCACCGGAACCACATTTTTAATAATAAATAAGAGTAAAGTCTGCGTATTCATACCATTTAATTTAATACCTAAATTTAATTCATTTACAACGGAATAACAAGCAATACCAAGGCTTTCTAAACCTCTACTCAATAGTCTTTTCCCCTTTGCTACGCCTCTTTTTTTTCATAAGATTGAACCTTAATTCAAAGCCAAGTTCTTCTGCTAAAGAGGAAACTGTTTTAAATTTCGGATTCTGATTCTTTCCGTTTAAAAGCGTTACGGTTGCTGGATAAGAGAGTTTAGCAGCTTTACTGATTGTTCGGATAGGCATATTTTCAAACCATGCAACTTGCTTTAGCATAATACATAGATTAAGCAAGGTTAACTGAGTAGGATTTACGTTTTCATCTAGCTGTTGAACTTTTATTTTCCGAGACATGATTTGTTTTGAAATTTTATAAAGAATTTATCTTTTAAAGAAGAATGCTGTTTTTAAATTCTCATCAATCATTATACCTGCATCAAAAGTCCCTCCTGATTTCTTTTCAAAACCCTTGATTATCGCCGTTTTCCCTTTTTCAAGCAGCTGGGTAATATTCGCTTCAGAAAGTTTCTTTCCGGCGAGGGTTCTCCAAATGGTAAAATCGCATCCGGATTTGTATTCGCTACAACCTGCTGCCTTATCCCGAATGACTATGTTTCCGCGTTTGCATTTTGGACAGACGAACAGGGTAGCACCATTTGTAAAGCTGGTATTGGATCCGTTATTGGTACCAAGAAGGTCATGCGTTAGTTCTTCCGTATATAGTGAAATTGATTTTTTGAAATCGCTTACCGTTGATTCACCTGAGCGAATTTCCTCGAGCTTTTGTTCCCATTCTCCGGTAAGAAGGGGTTGGGAAATTTTTTGATCTTTTACAAGTTCGTAAACAGCTAGGCCTTTAGCTGTCGGGATGAGGGATTTCTTTTGGCGCTCAATATAGAGTCTTGAAAAGAGCGTTTCTATTGTAGCAGCCCTGGTAGCAGGTGTTCCTAAACCACAATCCTTCATGGCGGCTCTAATTTGATCATCTTCAATTTCTCTTCCACATGTTTCCATGGCTTTTAACAGAGTGCCCTCTGTGTAAAGCGGTTTGGGTTTAGTCTTTTGGCATACCGGCTCTGCCTTTTGAATGGGTAGTGTTTCAAGAGCTTCTAGGGATGGTAATTGTTGTTCTTTGTCATCCTCCTGGATGTTTAGTACCGATCTCCATCCTTCTTGTGTGATTAAGACACCCTTAGTAGCAAATTGATAGTTACAGCCCTCCACCTTAAAAAAGGCGTTTGTAACCAACTTACTGCAATAATCACTAAACGCTTCCAGCATTCTACCCACGATAAGGGTATAAACAATTTTATGGTGCCCTGATAGTTCTCCGGCTTTGTTCTCTGTCGGTATCAGTGCGTGGTGATCAGTTACTTTCTCCGCATTTACACTGCGGGTAGAAAGAGGTTTACCAATCAAGGCACCGGCTTGTTTTGCAAATGGGGGAAAAAGACGTACCGATTCAATCAAAGCAGGTATCGATTCAAACACATCATCCCCTATGTACCTGCTGCCGGTCCTAGGATACGTAATTAGCTTCCTTTCATACAAATCTTGCGCTGTGCTTAACGTCTGATCAGCTGATAGCCCGAATCGTTTATTTGCATCCTGCTGAAGGGTACTTAGATCATAAAGCAAAGGCGAAGGTTCTTTTATTGTTTCTTCTTGGATATCTTCTACTACCGCGATTTGGTTCGCCACCTGGCGAACTATTTTTTCAGCTTCTTCCGATGTTGCAAAGTGATGGGGTTTATTATCCTTAATCGCTAGGGCATAGAACGATTGATCGTTTTTTGTAAGCAGGAGCCGGACAAGAAAATAGGTCGTAGACTTAAAGCTGGTGTTTTCTAGATACCTCTGGCAGATTAGAGCTAGAGTTGGCGTTTGAACCCTGCCCAACGAAATGAGGCTTTTATTACCGGCCGACAGAGTCAGGGCCTGGGTTGCATTAATTCCAACCAGCCAATCAGATTCTGCCCGGCATTTAGCGGATTGAAACAAAGAATCAAACTCCTCTCCTCTTTTAAGTGATTTTAGCCCTTCGCTTATCGCTTTTTCAGTTAATGAGGATATCCACAGTCGTTGGAATGGCTTTGTACAGTCCAGAAAGGCATAAATAAGGCGAAATATCAGCTCGCCTTCCCTACCGGCATCTGTGGCAACTATAATCCCTTCGGACCGCTCAAATAAGCCCCTAATGATGTTTAATTGGGATAAGACACCGGGATCATCGATATATCCCTTTTCTGATTTCGTTTGCTTTGGCTGTAATTTGAACTGAATCGGCAGGATCGGTAAGTTCTCTTTGGCCCAGGATTTATAACCATAGGCTTCAGGGCCACATAACTGGACTAGGTGACCAAAAGCCCAAGTAACTGTAAAACACTGATTTTCAAAATATCCGTTGCTTTTGTTCTGAATTCCCAAAACCGAAGCAATCTCTCTTGCAACCGAGGGTTTTTCAGCCAGTATCACTTTCATGATTTGTCGATTTACTCATTAAAAGTAATATTTATTTCATAATTAGTAATATTTATTTATTTATCAAATCAGAAACGTTTCTTCTGAATAAAGTGTGCAAAATTTAGTCATTCGATAAAATATCCGGAAGCAATCTGATGTAAAATTTCGAAGAGAGAAAAAAGAAATAAATATTACTTTAAAAAGTAAAATTAATTTACTTTGGGGCATCTGGCACTTGTGTAAAATTTAGTCATATGGATCAAGTGTGCAAAATTTAGTCATCGGCGGAAAAACCTTGAATTATTAGCGGAGAGAAGAGTTGCATAGTAAACCAGGGGGCCGACAAATTGGCATATCAATTTTTCCCCTTTGTTTAATTTCGCGTGCTAATTGTAAAGATATCTTTGAACTATATTGTAGTCATTGAAAGGGTCCTGAAAAGCCTTACTGTGCTGCGTTTCAAGCGAATTTCTATGCAAACTTTAGTCAGTTTGAGTGTATTTCAAGGGAATTTCTATGCAAACTTTAGTCAGTTTGAGTGTATAATTTAGTCAATTTAAGTGCGGGATTTAGTCAATATTTACACGCCTCTATGCAAAAATTAGTCAATTCTCTTTGATCTGTGCGGGATTTAGTTATTGCATAGAGGATTTCCGGTGAAATAGATGGCATTAAAAGAGCTGTGCGAAATTTAGTCACAAAGGGGAGAGAAAAGAGTGTGGAAGGATGGATAAATCGGTGCGGAAAATAGTCAGAAAACCCGGTGTAAAATTTAGTCATGAGCACTCTTCTTTAATGGACTGGATGCTTGCGCGGTGTAAAATTTAGTCATAAAGACTCTTCATAAATTGACTGTATACATTTGATTGTATAAGCTGGGAGATCACCAATAGGCTGAGACTTGCTTTTTATAATGCCTGAAAGTTCAATTAATTTTTCCTGAATCATTGGGTATAGCGTTGGGTGGGCCAGCGCACTTGATACTTCAGGAAAGTGTTTGTCTTCAAACCCAAAGTGAGTTCTTAGTAAGGAATTTAGGCTTCCCAGCATCACTTTATCACGGGCAGATAGTTGAGAATCATGAAAATTTGCCGCCTGTTCCGCTATCATTAACGGGGTTCTGTGATGTATGTATATTTTGAAGCCTACAATTTTATTACCACGACCCTCTGTTCCATAGTAGTCCTCATAGGTAAAATAGAGGGTGGTTTTTTTCTCATTTAGGTAGTCTTTCGCGGGTTCTAGTATATCCCTTTTAATTTGTGCGGCCTTTTTTGTAGTAGAAACGTTTAACCAGGCATAAAACTCTTCTAACTTGATGACTTTATATTTCTGATCACGCCACTGGGAGATGTATTGGTATAGCTTAATTGTATAAACGCTGCCCGCATCAAAGATTTCATTGATATTGACCTTAGCATATCCTTTAGATAATTCTAGATAATAAGGGAATAGCTCCTTTTTTATATCAATTCGGATTCGCCTGTTATTACTAAAATAATCCGCAGAAGCGATTAATCCGGTATAAGTAATATACTCCCCTCTTTTGTTTCCTGTCCCGTCAGATTTTCCAGGTACTTCTACCACTTTACCGACCAGATCTTTAAGGGCTGTTTTTATAGTGGTGTAGTTATGGCCAGATGAATTTTCAGGAAGCAGGGAATTGGTTTCAATTTCAATAGTTATATAGCCGTCTTTAAACAGATCTACCTGTAGCCCTTTTCTTTGGAACTGTTGAACTTGCTCAAAAATTCTGAATAGTATCCTCATTTGGTGGACAGAAGTGTCCACTTTCGACATGATAGCCTCATAAGGCTGCCGAATTATTGCGGTTTTTGAGGGGTTAATTTGCTTTTTCGTCATGGTCGATCCTTAGTTAATCCTTCAGGTATTTCCGTAGAAAGATGCTCAATTTATGAATTAATTTTTGCTTTTTCTCCTCATCCGGTTCCGGATCAAGCCATTCCTCTACTAATAACGGCGAATTTGACGTTGTAGTATTATAGCCTGATTCGGGGTAATAATGGGTTACAAAACGAGGGTTTTTATTATGTTTTACGAGATAACCCCCTTGGGGGATTGGCTCAACAGAAAATGTTATAGCGGGTATATGGAACTGTATCAGAAGTTGGTCATTTTCAGGCGCTTGTAGGTATTTTTCAAAATCTTTAAACTGTCTATTGTTGCCGCTTTCTGCTACCTGGTGAATTGTAGCTAACTCTTTAATCCTGTAGACAGTGCTGGAACTTCTGTTTTCAAGACATTCCAAAAGCGCACGTTCCTGGGCACGTAGGAGGTTAAATAATTCCTGATCGGGCAGAACAGTTACAAAAGAACCATCTGAATTTGGTGAACGCTCTGTACCAAAATCAAGTTCAAATAACCTCCTTGCCTGTGGCCAGCTGTATTCGTTCCAATTAAATCGGTAAATATTCTTTTTCATATCGGGTGTTTAAACTGTATTTCTTTGAAAATTTGGCACATAATTTCTACTTGTTATAAAGATGAAAAACATGGACTTTCATAGTAGGGTTTCCAATTGACTGGAAGGGAATCTCTGGAGGAATGAATAATTCATACCCCTTCCCTCCTATCTAAAACCTAGCCCTGTATGGTTTTACAATCGCTTTGAATCATTGATAATGCTACTTGTGGCCTTCTTTTTCCAAGGCCAGTGAGCCTTTCTCAGACGCCGATTCTTGCATATCCGGTCAGGATTAAAAGCAGCTAAAAAATTATTTAAGGTTAGATAAAAAGGTTTCAAGAAATGGTGAATTCTCATAAAGACTAAAGTCTACCGCTTCTGACCTATAAACTCCGTTCTCCCAAAATGCGTTTGGGCTAATTTGAGATATGACGAATTTATCCGTCGTTTGCACAAAAACCTGAAATCCATGCTCTTTTCCTTCCTTTATAAGAAGTAAAATGAATTCTACTGTATGAGCCTTATTTTCCATGCGACAAAGCAAAGATTTTAGGGGATTCCTGGCCTGTCTTGGCAAAACAGTTATCTTGGAATTACTATAAGGTACCAGCATAAATAAAAGACCCGTTCCTGTTTCCTCTCCATAACGATCCTGAATTCCTTCAATTGGCGGGGACCCCATCGAAATCTCCCCCTTTGATTTTCTTTTAAACCAGCGATTAATTTTATTAAAGATTTTCATTTTTAAAACACTTGAAAAAATTGGAATAAACAAAAGCAGGAGGGGATTCCCCCCTCCTGCTTCTTTTAGTTGAGAAATAAAGTTGATTTTGAAGCTTCGCTACACAGGTCAAAGATTTTTTGAGTACGTAAAGCTACATTCCCGAAAAGCAATGAATCCAATTGAGCATCAGAAGCACTTCTGATTTTTGTTTTACTGTTATAGCTTCTAACGTTTTGAAAATAACCGGTTACGGCATTTAGGGCGCCATAAACCGTTCCTTTTGTTGTGTCTAATTGCTGGGAAGGCGCTACAGCATTATATTCCAGAATATCATCTAAAACATTGATGAAATAAGAACTTGCGTTATCCCAATTTCCCTTAAGAATATCTTCCGCTTTCAAATCACTGGGAGCCATAGCAAGTGCAATTAATTTCTTTACCTCCGCATCTGTAATGGAAACTTTTGCAAAATGGTTAAAAGCTTGGTCGAGTAAGCCGCTCAAGGTATCAGTGATGCCCATGAATTTTGCAGCTTCTTTTAATGCAGCATCCGCATTTTCGGTGTGCATTATTTTGTGTTTGTTCGTACAATCTCTTAAAGCAAGGTTAAGGGTATTATTACAAACAATTCTAACCGGCGAAAAAGCAATGGTAACGGCTTTACTGCCATCATGAGAATTTGTAAGAAACAGGTATTTTTCACTTACATCGTCTTTTCCAACTTTAATGTAAGAAGGAAGCTTAGCAGTGATAAAAATTGTTTCCCCATTTCCAAGGGCTCCAGCAGTCTCAAATTTAATCCCTTCTCCTTTAACGATGTCATCGAAAAAGTTGAAAGCGTTGAGGTTTTGAACTACGTGGAATTTTTCACCAACAACCCCTAAAATAGTATCGGTGTCAGTTCTAACAGTTGCAAAGTTCCCGGGAACTTTAATTGTAGGGTTGCCTTCTTGATCAATCCCCAAAAGCTTCCGTTTGTCAACATGAAAATTTAATCCAGCTGCCTCAATCACTTCACTTGAAGTTTGATAATTTTCTACTACAGTACCTAAGTTGTGCCAGGCTTTTTCTCGAACCGAATAAAAGGAAGCTTTGCCGTTGGAATAATTAATGTTATGTGCCATAACAGTAGGACAGTTTTTATCGAGTGTCTCTCGTTTTATGTAATGTAAATATAAGACTAAAGGCTATCTCAAACAAGACAAACCCTATACTGCATGGGAATACATCCAAATTCTTTCCCCATTTGCTAGTCTTTTTCCTGCGCCTGGCGAGAGCTTTGCCGACTGAGGAAATCGAAGACCTGCAAAGTGCATGACAGGCGCAATAGTCAGAATAAACAAGAGCAGGAATGAGCCGAGGATGCGATATTTGCGAAGCCTTCGCACCAGAGGCTCATATATGCTCACCATAGACAATTTAAAAAAAGTTTAGAAGAGAAAATCTGAAATCACGATTCTGCAGTAGGATCAACTAGTTTTACTTGAACCTTGGCACCGAGAATCATATATGCTCATAATAACAAGTTAAAATGAGGCAAAGAGAAAAATACGTAGAAATTGAATTTTTATCTACAAGATCTACGTATTATGTATTGTTCAAAACAGAAATCAAGATTCTGCAGAAGGGTCAACTAATTTTACTGGAAACAAAATAGGTCTTAAAAAGTAGGCAGTCAGCATACCGAAAATTCCCGATTCGATAACCCTAAAAAAAACATAAATATTAGAACGAAGCGCTCCGACAGTAATAAGAAATGAAGAAAATATAATAGCATTGGTAATGAACCCTACCCATAGGAAATGTTTTCTTATGAGAACATTTTTTTCGTTAGAAACTAAAGTTAAAAAAAAGGCAGTTAAAGCTAAAAACATAAAAAAGGTTATAAGGAATAACCAAATATCCCCAAGAAATACATGAGTTAAGGATGATATATTTCCATTTTTGCCATTATTAAAGAAGATAAAACCAAAATAAGTAACCAAAACTTGTAGTGCAGCAGTTAATGAAAGCTTACAGAATAATAAAAAGATTTTATTTTTTTTATTTAGCATCCGAGTTTCTTTTTTAATTCTTGATAAGAGATTTTTCCCTGAAGGTATTCCTCAACATATTCCCACTCAGGTCTTTTCATTATATTTTTTTGGGGATCGATTTCCGCCTCTCCAAAACCCTTATTTATAAAAAATTTTACATTCTTTTGTATATCTATCCATAATTTATCGGCTTCAGCAAAGCCATCATAAAACAGATTTCCAAAAATGAACCACCAATCCCAAATCCTATCAACACCTGAAATATAAAAAATGTATTCACCTTTTTTATTAGGGTCCTCGTAAATACCAAATTCTCTGTTACCAGCTACTGGATGTTCAAGATCTAGTGGTGTCTCCATAGTAGAAAATTTAAAATAATGTCTTTCCGCATTTGGATTAGTTGAATTTTGATAATCCGAGATAATAACAGAACCACTATTAAACATTTGGATATTAATCAATGAGCCCAAACTATTTTCAAAATCGTTATTAAAATGTCTAGTATCATCGAAACTTCCGCTCCGATAAGGGTTAAATACAACATTTACATCAGGTGAAATGAATTTATTAATGTTTTTTCGAAAATATTCAAGAAACTCTTTGGGAGATACACCCATTGGCAATTTTTTTATTCGTACAGGAAAAAAATCACAATTAACTGCTGCTCCATAAGCATTTGTGAGAGATTGAATATTAAAATTATCTACTTTCCAATTCGGAGCCAATGAACGTATATAAGAGATTCGATTAATAACAGTATTTGGAGCTTGATAGGAAGCAATTCTAGGAAAAATCGGTCCATTGCCATCTGTTGCATTCAAATTATTGATTGTGTTGCAATCAATTAATTCAAATGGATTTTGAGAAATTTTACTTTTTAATTCATTTATCCTTGCTTTTGAAAATCCTGTTCGATTATCAATATCCTCGTTCCACCTAGGATAAATAGGCTCCCAACCAAGTCCGTCCCCTCCACCCGATGCAGGAGATCCTGAATCAAAACCTCCCATATTATCACTAAACATACTTGATTGATATGAATAACAAAATTGCCCCGACTCCTCTGTAGTTTTGGTACAATATCTTGGGCAATTATCACAGCCGGTGGGTTGCCTAGAGCAATAGGCTGGAGTAGTACAGTAATTGCTAGAAGTTGTAGTCGTATATGTAATACAAATCTCGGTACTTAATAAAAACTTCTTCTTTAGATTATTATTTGATGTCGAATCAAAAACTATATTAAAAGTAGAATTTTCAATTTTTTTGCCCAAAGACTTTGCTAAGACATCATGTTTAATATTAAACTTTTTTGTTTGGAAAATTTTATTATCAAAAGCCATAATTTTCATTGCTATAGATTTTGCTGTTATGGTATTATTCCCAGATTCATATCCATATTTAGCATAGTCAACCCCCTTTACCAAGTGAAGCTTAACAGTGTCTGATAAACTCGCGATTAAAAATGAATTGACATATTTATTACTATCTAATACCAAAGGAATTATAACTGTGGTATCTGGATGTGTTCCTAATTTTTTTATAGTAGAGGAAGATTGGCTGAGGTTTTTTATTGATTCTTGAATTGGAATTGAAATTCCTTCTAATTGGGCATATTCCCATTTAGGAAAGCCTGATTCCAAAGCTATATTTTCCAAAAAATGATTTTTTGATTCTCTTATTTTTAATTCGTTTATAATACGAACTATCTGTGGATCAGGGTTTGCGGGCAATGCCAAAAATCGTTCAACTTTATCACTTGTTATATGCTGAGGAATATCATCTGAAATTGATTTTTTACAAGATGCTAGTAAAAAGAAAAAGAGAATAGCTGACAAAATCGTTCCCTTTACCGAAAGAAGCCTAAAAAATTTGGAAGATCTTACCTTGGGAAAAGTAGTGATGTGTCTTTTGGAAAGAATTAATTTTTTCATATTGATTTAAATTTGGCGACCAAATAAAAGGATACTTAAATATACGATATTTTTTTTACGGTATGTCGCATATTGCAAGGCCCAAAAACCACACAAGGCATTGATTATCAATTCGAAAATTAGAGGTTTTCTAAAATTGCCACTTTTGTTCATAAAATTAAGGCAAGTATGATGTAGCATTAATTAAGGAAGGGTAATCCCCTCCCCTGTTGTAAGTAATATTAAGATAGTACCTAAACTTTGGCTAATTGGGTTTCTAATGCATCAAGTTTTTCAGTAAGCCGCTCATTTCTTATACCAACTTCTTCTGCTTGTTTTTGGATGAGGGTATCAATATCGATAGTCGGTGTTCCTTCTGCAAGTTTTCTAAACATAATACCTGTGCGGCTCTTCGGAAATTTAGCATCTGATTTACCTAGCATAACCATTCGGATAAGCAGAGACAATTGTACTTCTGTTGCGTTGAAAACAAAGTTCATGATTTCACTGTCCTCTACATCATTACACTTTTTATCAAAGGCCAGTTTGCAATAAGTTTCTCTTCCAGACCAAGATAACGAATCAAATAGAATGAAATTTATGACGGCCCTATCATTAGCCCCAAAAGGGAAACCAAATGTTGAACTTCTTTCATCATTTTGGGCAGCTTCATAGATGCTGAGATGTAATTTTTCTGCATCCAACTCTTTTGAACGTTCTTCTTTTTGAAATAGTCTCGCTTTTTCAGATTCAATGATTTCAGCGGTTAATACCTTTTCTTTTACCGCCTGTTGGAAATCACTTGCTTTAAATTGGGGTTTTTCATTATACTGTGGGCGAGAATTAAACTCTCTTTTTGAAACGAGTGCTATTGAACCTGCGTTATCACCATCTAGAAAAATTACTTTTCGTAACGTTCCATCGGCTATTTTAGTTTCGAATTCCGCGAGTTCTCGGTAATATTCATCCATAGCCTCTGTGAATTCCTTTTCATTTTCTTCTTCAGTGTCAGAATACTCATAGTCTTCCCTTTTAGGTAATTCGGGTAGGGTTTCATAGTGGTTGAAATCAACTTGTTCAAACATAAGGGTTCTTCCGGCGAAAATTTTGGGTGATTGGGCTATAATCCCCTCTCCTATGGCTTTATCATAAATGGCTATTGGTAATTGAGGATTATCCTTTAAAGCTGAAGCAATAGTTAGGCGGGCTGATAGTTCCATTTTGTTAGAAAAGCATTGTGGCTTAGTGCATCGAGCCTCGGCATCCTCGGCAGGGAAAAGAGAAGCATTAAAGGCCGTATTAAATTGACAGGTACTACAGGCACCTACGTGTTTATCAAGCTTTTTATCATTAATATCAAAATTGGCGTTTGAAAGCTTTAGCGAATACCGCCTTAAAGTGTATTCAAAGTTATTCAAGTCCCAATCTTCATCTGAATCCCAGTCCTGGCATTCGTTATTATAAAATTCTGACTGCTGTTCGGGGGATAGCCTTGCCAATTTGAGTGCCTGACCGATAGTGAGTTTGTCTGCAAATGTCATAGTTTGCAGATTTTCAATAAGGTCATTCAACTTAATCCTTTGATAAACATACGGCAGTGATTTACCAAGCCTGTTTGCAATTTCCTTTAAATTGAGTTTATTATTAGGCAATGAAAGTAACGTTGCAATCCCTCTAGCCTCAGCAATAGGATGAGGATCTTCTCTTTGGAGGTTTTCAATTAGTTGAATTTCTTGAACTTGTTCATCGGTTAATTCACGGATATTAGCGGGTATCGTTTCCATTTGGGCGAGAACGGAAGCCCTAAAGCGTCTTTCACCAACAACAATTTCGTACCCTTGTTTTACAGGGCGTAATAGGATTGGTTGCAAAACTTTGTGAATCTTTATTGTTTCAACCAATTCTTGTAAAGATTGCTCTGTTATGGGTTTAAAAAGTGTTCTGTGGTTGAAGGGTGAAGGGCTGATTTTACTGAGGGGTATTTCGTTGGGTTGGGTAATGGATGCTTTAGAAGTATTCATTTTAAATTAGACAGTTTTAAGGGTGTCTCCCTATTTTGAAGTTTTTGTTAAATTTGATTAAGAAGAAAAGATTCTAGTGTATCAAAGTAATTACCATCCCATTCTACGGATGGGTATCTTTTTTCAAATTGGTTAGTAAGTTCTTTCCCGAGTTCATATAATCCCCCTGTTCCTTGATTTTCCATTCTTTGATAAGTAATGGTTCCTTCAATTTCAGCCTGCAGGGCAATGGCTGAAACAATTTCATGGTGCGTTTCCATCCATGAATCAAAACCATTGGGAAACATATGGGTGGCGTTATTATTAGTCATAATAATTGGATTGATTTATAAAAGTCCCTCTTCTGCGAATGAAAAGAAGCCTTCAATAGACAGAATAATATGGTCTAAGATGACTATATCCATAAATGCTGCGGCTTGCTTAATTTTTTGTGTCATTACTTCATCAGCCTTTGAGGGCTTTAGATTTCCCGATGGGTGGTTGTGGGAAAGAACTATTGATGTTGCACCGGCTTTCAAAGCAATTCCAAGGATTAAGCGAGGGTCTGCGACTGTGCCTGTTATTCCTCCTTTTGAAATTTCTGCTACCCCTAATACCCGATTTGCGCGGTTTATATATACGCAGTAAAAGGATTCAAAAAGCTGAAAGGCAGAGGTCCTGTATATACTCTTCAGGAAGGCCGCCATATCAGCAGTAGTATTAACACTTCCAGTGTAAGGCTTATGCTTAGGTATGTAGGAAACCTCGATTTCGGCAATAAGCGGCAAAATGAATGTTGGTTGGATATCCATAAAAAATAACAGTTTTACGAGTGCCTCTCGGTTGATTGGTGTACTGTAAAGTTAAATGAATAAGCACTCAAAACCTACGGAAACTCAATACTGTAAAGGGTTTGCCAACTTTTCTTTACCCCTTTGCTGATGTCAGTTATTAGAATAAGAAATGATTAAATTATTCTAATTTTGTACATAGCTTAGTGTTAAGAGGAAACTATTAATCATGCGGTCTGCTTCGATTGTAATCATCCACCCATATTTGTGTTACTTCTCTTACTTCATCAATTGAATCAAAAATATAAGCGTCTAAGATGCTATTTCTATAAGTTTTATTAAATCTTTCGATGTAAGCATTTTGAGT
>JAPLEI010000141.1:0-9400 GCA_026391195.1 Bacteroidota bacterium
GAGGTGCTCAGAATGGCAACACCCAAACCATTGATTACACGCTTAATTTCTGCCGGCTTAGCATACTGACGCAAACCCGGACGGCTCACTCTTTCCAGAGAGCGAATAGCTGCCTGCTTGGTTTGAGGATCATACTTCAAGGCGATTTTAATAAACCCTTGTTTATTATCATCTTCAAATTTATACTTGAGGATATATCCCTGCTCATACAAGATTTCAGTCATGCGTTTCTTCATGTTGGAAGCAGGAATCTCAACCAGTCTATGACCGGCCATTTGTGCGTTGCGGATTCTGGTGAGGAAGTCTGCTATAGGATCAGTTACCATAATTATTTGAATTAAATCAGTTCAAAATGAGTTTGTTAAGCAAGTATTACCAGCTGGCTTTTTTTACACCTGGAATAATGCCGTTCAGTGCCATATCGCGGAACATAATCCTGGAGATACCAAAATATCGCATATACCCTTTAGGACGACCCGTGAGCTGACAACGATTTTTTAATCTAACAGGAGAAGCATTTTTGGGAAGCTTGTCGAGACCAGCATAATCTCCGGCAGCTTTCAGGGCTTTGCGCTTATCAGCGTATTTAGCAACCATTTTTTCACGCTTTCTCTGTCTGGCTTTGATGGATTCTTTTGCCATGGCTATTAGTTGTTTTCTTTTTTAACATTTTTAAAAGGCATGCCCAATTCTTTCAGCAATTCGAAAGCTTCTTCATTGGTTTGTGCCGTTGTAACGAAAGTGATATCTAAGCCGGTAATTTTATTTACCTTATCGATATCAATTTCAGGGAAGATGATTTGCTCAGTAACGCCCAGGGTATAGTTACCACGGCCATCGAAAGCTTTATCACTGATTCCTTTAAAATCACGTACACGAGGCAACGCAACTGAAACCAGTCTGTCGAGGAATTCGTACATTTTTTCGCCACGTAAAGTTACCCGGGCACCGATAGGCATGCCCTTACGTAATTTGAAGTTAGAGATATCTTTTTTAGATACGGTAGGTACTGCTTTCTGACCAGTGATCATATTCAGCTCATCTACTGCTACATCTACCAGCTTCTTATCAGTAACTGCACCATTTACGCCACGGTTGATGCAGATTTTTTCGAGGCGGGGTGCCTGCATAACAGATTTGTATGATAACTTTTTCATTAGAGCAGGAATTACTTCCTTGCTGTATTTATCTGCCAGTCTCGGAGTGTATTTTACTGTACTCATTTGATTACCTCCCCTGATTTTTTAGAAATACGAACTAATTTTCCTTCTTCGCGGCTTCTTTTAATACGGGTAGCTTCTCCAGCTTTTACATCCCACAGCATTACATTCGAAATGCTGATAGGTGCTTCTTTCTGGATAATACCACCTTTGGTATTTTGCGCTGAAGGCTTGGTATGCTTCTTTACAATATTGATACCCTCAACTACTACGCGCCCTTTATCTACAATCACTTCCAGCACAATGCGGGGTTTCTTGAGGTCTTTTCCATCACCGGCAATTACCACAACGGTATCGCCTTTCTTGATGTTGAACTTAGGTTTAAATCTTGTACTCATGGTACCCTCCAACTCCCGGGGGAGTTATTTTAAATTGGTAAATATTAGTTGTCTGTTACGTTATTATAGTACTTCTGGAGCCAGTGAAATAATCTTCATATATCCCTTGTCACGCAATTCACGGGCAACCGGTCCGAAGATGCGGGTACCTCTTGGTTCATCAGAATTGTTCAGCAAAACCACTGCATTATCATCAAAGCGTATATAAGATCCATCCTTGCGGCGAAGCTTATTTTTGGTTCTTACTATAACCGCTTTAGACACAGTTCCCTTTTTAATACCGCCTGCAGGGATAGCATCTTTAACAGTTACTACAATTTTGTCGCCGATTTTGGCATAATCTTGGCCACTGTTTCCCAGCACACGGATACAGAGTACTTCTTTTGCACCACTGTTATCGGCTACGTTTAATCTGCTTTCTTGCTGAATCATTGTTATTCTGTTTGAAATTTGATAGTAGTAAAAGTATACCCGGGTGTTACTGCTTTTATCTACTGAGCTCTTAATTATTTCGCTTTTTCCACAATCTCTACCAGTCTCCAGCGCTTAGTTTTACTCAGCGGTCTGGTTTCCATAATTTTTACTACGTCACCAATTCCGCACTCACTTTTTTCATCGTGTGCGTGAAACTTGGTAGTTTTTTTAACGAACTTACCGTAGATGGGGTGTTTTACTTTCCTTTCTACAGCAACGGTGATGGTTTTATCCATTTTATCACTGGTTACAACCCCCGTTCTTGTTTTGCGTAAATTTCTTTCAGCCATTGTTCTTGGTTTATGGTTTAGATGCCCATTTCTTTATTCTTCAATTCAGTTTTCAACCGAGCGATATCCCGTCGAAGAACACGGATGTTCATAGGATTTTCAAGTGGGGAAATAGCATGCGCGAATTCCAACTTCTTTAATCTCAGTTGATCGTCCTGAATTTTTGCAGAAAGGTCGGTCGCACTCATTTCTTTAAGCGACTTATTAAATGCATATGTTTGTTTAGTAGCCATGGGTAAACTTTTTTAATAGATTTTATGCCTGCAAATCTCTTCTGATGATAAATTTGGTAGCAATGGGTAATTTTTGAGCAGCTAATTTCATGGCTTCCTTTGCGGTTTCCATGGTTACGCCGTCGCACTCGAAAATAATGCGCCCTGGTTCAACAACTGCTGCCCAGAATTCGGGGTTTCCTTTACCCTTACCCATACGAACTTCGGCTGGTTTACGGGTAATGATTTTATCGGGGAATATACGAATCCATACATTTCCTTCTCTTTTCATAGCACGGGTCATTGCCTGACGAGCAGATTCAATCTGACGGTTGGTTAACCAGATAGGCTCCAAAGCTTTCAGGGCAAATGAACCAAAAGATATGGATGTTCCGCGTTTGGCAACTTCACGAATCCGTCCCTTTTGTTGCTTCCGGTGCTTGCTTCTTTTAGGTTGTAACATGTATTACTGTTTGTATTTCTTAAATAACGTTCGTCTAGTTCTTTACTTATCTGCGATTTCCACCACCCGCTCTTCCACCTCTTTCTCCACCGCCACCACCTCTGCGATCATCTCTTCTATCGCCTCCTCCTCTTCTATCACCACCACGATCATCTGCACGATCTCTTCTGTCGCTCATATCATTTTTTCCACCTACAAAATTTGGATTCAGTTCACGCTTTCCTAAAACTTCTCCCTTACAAATCCAAACTTTGATACCGATTTTACCATATACAGTTTGTGCAAATAGACTGGCATAGTCAATATCCATGCGAAAAGTATGCAGGGGAATACGACCTTGTTTAAATTCTTCGCTACGGGCAATTTCAGATCCACCCAAACGACCACTTACTTTCACTTTAATACCTTCTGCACCCATCCGTAAAGTGGAGGCGATAGACATTTTAATAGCTCGCTTGAAGTTGATACGATTTTCGATTTGACGGGCAATGGTATCTCCTACAATAATAGCATCCAACTCAGGACGACGAATTTCAAGGATATTGATCTGTACATCCTGATTGCTGGTCAAATTCTTCAATTCTTCTTTGATGCGATCCACCTCTCCACCACCTTTACCAATAATAATACCAGGCTTAGAAGTATGAATGGTTACAATCAATTTACCCAGTGTGCGCTCAATAACAATTTTGGCAATACCGCCTTTATTGATACGGGCATTTAGGTAAGTACGAATTTTATGATCTTCGATCAGATTGTTGGCGTAATCTTTCTTACTGCCATACCAGTTACTGTCCCATCCACGGATGATACCTAACCTGTTACCAATTGGATTTGCTTTTTGACCCATATAAACGTTTTACGTATTAGTTGTTAGAATCTACTATTAAGGTTACATGATTGCTGCGCTTACGAACACGATAGCCGCGACCCTGTGGTGCCGGACGCATTCTCTTGAGTGTACGTCCACCATCAACAAAAACGGTTTTTACAATTAGTCCACTGTCGGCAGCACTTACGCCACTATTTTTCTGTTCCCAGTTATTAATGGCGCTCTTCAGCAATTTTGCCAAAGGAACAGCATTGTGCTGTGGATGATGTTCTAAAATAGCCAGTGCTTTTTCTACATCCATTCCACGAATCACATCTGCCAAGAGACGCATCTTTCGCGGTCCGGTTGGATAATTATTCAGTTTTGCTACTGCTTCCATGTAATTTTAATTTAAAGTCAGCTTCCGATTTTTTAAATCCTTCTGCTTACGATTTATTTATTTTTTAGTGCCTGCGTGTCCTCTGAAGTTGCGGGTTGGTGAAAATTCACCCAGTTTATGGCCTACCATGAACTCAGTAACATACACAGGGATAAACTTATTCCCATTATGCACTGCAAAAGTATGACCAACAAAATCGGGTGTAATTGTACTCCGGCGACTCCAGGTTTTAATAACACCTTTCTTAGTTCTGCCATCCGTCATGGCAACTACTTTGGTTTCAAGATTGGCATCAACGTAAGGACCTTTTTTTATCGAACGACCCATAATGTATGAGTTAATTTATTGAATGAATTATTTAGCAATTTTTTTACCATCTCTCCGTTGGATAATCAGTTTATCACTGCCTTTTCCTCTGGTACGAGTTTTTTCACCTTTGGCATACTTACCGGTTCTGCTTCTGGGGTGACCTCCGGAAGCTTTACCTTCCCCACCACCCATTGGGTGATCAACTGGGTTCATGGCAACCCCTCTAACGCGTGGTCTGATACCTTTCCAGCGATTTTTTCCGGCTTTTCCTGCAGTTTCCAGATTATGGTCGCTGTTGGATACTACGCCAACAGTTGCATAGCAATTGATTAATACTTTGCGAAGTTCACCGGAAGGCATTTTCAGTACTGCATAAGATTCTTCCTTATTGGCCAACTGAGCAGAAGATCCGGCACTTCTTACCATTTTAGCACCCTGACCAGGTTGTAACTCGATATTGTGAATCATAGTACCTAAAGGCATATTCTTCATCAATAACGCATTTCCAATCTCAGGTGCTACATTGTCTCCAGAAATAACGTTACCTCCAACTTGAATTTCTTGTGGAGCAATGATGTAGCGCTTTTCTCCGTCTGTATATTGAAGTAAGGCGATAAATGCTGTTCTGTTCGGGTCGTACTCAACAGATAAAACCGTGGCAGACATGTCACGCTTGTTGCGTTTGAAATCTATAATACGATAGTGTTGTTTGTGCCCACCTCCCATATAACGGGAAACGCGACGACCTTGGAAATTTCTTCCGGCCGTATTTTTTTGTGGCTCCAGCAAGCTCTTCTCAGGCTGGTTGGTAGTGATTTCCGCATAGGCATTCCCGATTTTCCAACGGGTTCCTGCAGTAATCGGTTTGTACTTTTTAAGTGCCATTTTTTTTAGTTTTCCTTCGCTTTAGCGTTTTTATTACAAATCAACTTTCGCGGTAGTTGAACACCATACTTTTCCCGGTAAGGCTGGGAGGGCCTATTTATTAAATGTTAGCGTACAAGTCAATGCTCTCTCCTACTGCAACTGTTACCAATGCTTTTTTATAAGCACCTTTCATTCCCTGTATAAAACCGGCTTTTGTGTAGCGCGTTTTATTTTTACCAGGAACAACTGCCGTATTCACATCTACCACATTCACGCCATAGAATTGCTCAATTGCCTTTTTAATCTCCAATTTATTCGCTCTTCTGTCCACCTTGAAAGCATACCTACGCAATGACTCCTGCTGGGAATTGGCTTTTTCAGTTAAAATTGGTTTTATAAGTACTTCAGTCAGTTTCATGTTGGATGATTTTGTTTCGTTGTTAATTAAGCAACTTCTTCAGTAAAGATTTTAGCCGTGTTTTCTGTAAATAAAAGCACATCGGCATTCATCAATTCGTAGGTATTCACATCAGAAAGCAGCGTACTACCCACGTTAGGAATATTACGAGTACTCAGATACAGGGTATCATTGTATTCAGGTAATACCACCAATGTTTTCTTATGAGCGATATTCAAATTTTCTAGGATAGAAACCACGGTCTTAGTTTTAGGAACATCCATCTGAACATCTTCAATAATGAAGACTGCATTTTCTTTCGCTTTATAACTAAGGGCCGACATTTTAGCCAAATCTTTCACCTTACGGTTTAATTTAAACCCATAACTATGTGGCTTTGGTCCGAATATAGTACCTCCCCCTTTATATAATGGGTTACGTATATTACCCTTACGAGCACCTCCCGTTCCTTTTTGCTTGTGCAGTTTACGACTAGCTCCTTGCACTTCGGCACGGGTTTTCACTTTGTGCGTTCCCTGACGACCCTGGGCTAAATACTGCTTAACAGCGAGATAAATTGCGTGGTCATTGGGTTCGATACCAAAAATATCCTCCGGTAATTCAACCGTTCTGCCGGTTTTTTCGCCTTTTATGTTTAATACTTCTACTTGCATTTTTTTTCGATTGAGGGATGATTATTTCTGAATCAAAACAATAGAACCGTTGTTTCCGGGTATGGAACCGCTGATCAGTATATAATTTTTTTCAGGGAAAACTTTCATTACTTTCAAACCTTTCATTTTCACACGATCTCCACCCATTCTTCCGGCCATACGCATACCTTTAAATACACGAGCAGGATAAGAGGATCCACCAATAGAACCCGGTGCACGAGAACGATCGTGTTGTCCGTGCGTTGCTTCCCCTACTCCGGAGAAACCATGCCGCTTAACAACCCCCTGAAAACCTTTACCCTTGGTGGTTCCCACTACTTCAACATCATCTCCTTCAGAGAAAATGTCTACAGTAATAGTTTCTCCAAGTGCTTTCTCTAGAGAGTAATTCCGAAATTCTTTTACAAATTTTTTGGCGCCGGTTTGGGCCTTAGCAAAGTGATTCAATTCTGCCTGGGTGGCATGCTTATCTTTTTTCTCGCCAAATGCGAGCTGAAGGGCGGTGTAGCCGTCGGTTTCCGCTGTTTTTACTTGCGTAACCGTACAAGGACCAGCCTCAATAATGGTACAAGCTGTTTGCTTGCCATCCTGGGAGAAGACACTTGTCATCCCGATTTTCTTTCCAATAATACCTTTCATCGTTCGCGGTTTATGGCCCCGCGTTGGTTGTGAAGGACAATTTGCCGATGAAGCAAATTTCAATCCTCGTTCGCTACCGACCTTTTCCTTAGTTTTTTCGCTCAGCGAAAAGAGGAAGTACCGGTAGTAAACAAACCTCGAAGGGCCTGTTTATATGTTGCCTCCCGAAAAAACTTCGAGAGATTTTGTAATGTCAGCGCTTTTTTGGTCCGCCAGCGGCGGATTTGAAAGTTGACAAAAAATGTATAAGAACTTAATGTATCTGTCCGAAAACAAATACGCTTTTGGCTATTATGCCTTGATTTCCACCTCAACACCAGAGGGTAAATCTAATTTACTCAACGCATCCACTGTTCTAGAGGAAGAAGTGTAAATATCCAATAAACGCTTGTGCGTACATAACTGGAATTGCTCACGACTCTTCTTGTTCACGTGGGGTGAACGCAGTACCGTAAATATTTTTTTGTGGGTGGGCAAAGGAATTGGACCTGTAACCACCGCACCTGTACTACGTACAGTTTTTACGATTTTTTCAGCAGATTTATCTACCAAATTGTGGTCGTAAGATTGTAATTTGATTCTAATTCGTTGAGACATATCCTATCACCCATTTTCAGATTGGGAGGGCAAAGGTAAGAGTATTGTGGGGAATAGAAAAATTTTTTTGTTGTTTTTTAAAGTTGTGGAAAAAAGCCAGTTTTCAATTGAATAAAATTAAATTAAATGTATAACTTACTGTTTTTCATTAAATAAAATGAAAATATATGGATTTTAGCTATGCCAATGACTAAATAAATCCAGCTGCAAAATAGCGTCAGGTAATTTAGGGTAGATTCATTTTTTCGATACTTTTACGTAACCTTAATATCCATGGCAAAAAAGCACAAAAAAAGGAACCTCCCAACCGATACAAATTCCCCTATCCCACAAAGAGCAGCTATCCCAACCGCCGGATTCAATCTATCAAATTGGATTCCCTACCTGTTTTTATCACTTTATTTATTGGTTGAATTCATCCCCAATCTTGGTTCCTATGATACCATGGGCCCACAATGGTTCTACCTTTCAGTGGTGGACATTGCTTTAATGGGATATTTATTATATACCTATCAGAATCATTATGAATCTGTTAAGTCGCTTTTTTCGAGTGCCATCTTCTATATCCTCCTTGCCTTTTTATTGTGGGCCACCCTCTCGGGAACCTGGGCATTCAACAGTACTGAAACCTGGGTATGTTTGGTAAGATTATTTATTACTTTGATTGCATTTACCAATCTATACATCCTATTTTATGGGAATACGCAGGTAATGAAAGGGGTTTCTTATATCTTAACCGGCATATTATTATTTCAATCCCTGCAATCCTTGTCGCTTTTATTTTCCCAAATGGGTGGGCTAACTTTTACCGAAATCGTGCTGGGTATGCGGGGAAATGCTGGAAATAAAAATATCTATGCAGCCAGTTTGATGATTAAAATTCCCTTTGCCTTATATGGATTGCTATCAATCACAGGCTATCGGAAAATATTCTTTCTGGCCAGTTTTACGGTGGGTACGCTGGTTATTGTACTGCTAAACTCAAGAACAACTTATCTCAGCTACCTGATAGTGGTTGCGTTTACTATACTATTTGCATTATATCGAATATGGAGAAGTAAACATTACAAAATGCTTTATAAACCGCTTGCAATCATTCTCCCCGGAATAATTGCGCTGCTTATATCCCAGGCCTTAATCAGTTCTTCAAAATACAATTTTGGAGATGAAGGAGGAAGTCAATACGGAAATGCTTCAGAAAGAATGACTTCGATTGTATCTGACAAAGATGAAAGCCGCAATCAGCGATTAGCTTTCTGGCAACATGCTATCACCTATACAAAAGCCCACCCCCTAAAAGGTGCCGGCTATGGAAACTGGAAACTAGAAAGTATTGATCCTTCGAAAGATATTTTCAACGAATTATCAGTTCCCCTGCATGCCCATAATGATTTTCTGGAATTTTTCGCGGAACTCGGTCTGCTAGGAGGTATCTTGTACCTGTCCATTTTTGTATGTATTGCCTGGTATACCATCCGATTTATTATGAAAGGCGACCGAGGAGAAATTGAAGGAATCCTGGTAATGTCAACCATTGGGTTAGTAGCCTATGGAGTGGATGCTTTTTTCAATTTCCCAATAGAACGACCGATAAACCAGATATTTTTCGCATTGGTACTTGCACTCGTATTAGCCAATCTGCTGCATTATCAGTCTGCATCTACTGAAAAAAAATCAACACAACCCCAAAAGTATCCAGGCGTAAATGT
>JAPLEI010000141.1:9413-20854 GCA_026391195.1 Bacteroidota bacterium
CTGTTAACATTTATTAGTCTTATTCTTTTATTACCTGCTTCGTTTATTACCTATCAAACGTATCAGTCACTTATTATTCAGGAAAAAACCCGGGTGGATATGGAGAATGAACCGGTAAAGTTGAGTCCGGACTTTGTAGCATCTGCATTCCCCTCCATCCCGAATATTGGGTATTCTACCCTACCACTGGATGGGATTAAAGCTAGATACTTGGGAGAAAAGGGACGGTATGATGAGGCCATGAAATATATTAATAAAATTCAGTACGCGAATCCACACTTGATGTACGCTGAATTTTTAAAAGCCTTGGTTTATATTAATAGCAATCAACCGGATAGCGCCTATAAATATGCCTCTTTAGCCTTTTATAAAAGACCCAGGGTAAAAAACTATTACGACTTATTGGTTGCATCCAGTGTAAACCGGAAAGATACCAACGCTATCAAGAAGGCTTTTTACGAATTCATTTCCCACCGCCCGGATGTACCTGCAACTTGGAATACTTTTCTACAGGCAATGACAAATGTTAAAATCAGCTATTTACCCTCGGCCATCACACCCCAAATGGTGCAAAGGGCAGATAGTGCGCTCAAAATATTTCCCAACGACTCTACGTTAATGAAACGTAAACTAGATATCATTAGAAATTTATAAATCCATCCATCCTTTAACTGGAATACTATATGAAAAAAAATAAAAAATTTTCCCCAGTAAAAACGGCTGAAATAAATACGCCGATTACTAAAACGGCAAACAGGGGGTTCTCGCTTTCTAATTCCAGTGACTTACTTACCATCCTTTTTTGTTGTCTCTATTTTATTGTAGAGTTTATTCCCAATCTGGGATCAACCGATGACCAGGGACCTCAATGGGTATATCTTGTTTTACTCGATATGGGAATTGTGGCCTACTTCCTGAATAATAAAGGTGAATATGTAGAAGCGGTATATGCGATATTTAATTCTCTTTTTTCTAAACTCTACACGGCACTTTTTGTATTGGCTGGCATTTCCGTATTTTTTGCCATTAACAGAACAGAAGGATGGGTATGTTATGTTCGGTTTATTGCAACAGTCGTTGCTTTTTTCAATCTGGCAATTTTGCTTTACAAAAGGCAAAACCTCTTCCCCACTTTAACTATTATTTTAGCTCTAATTGTTCTTTTTCAGTCTATTCAGGAATTGTATTTCTTCTTTACCCAAATGAGCAACAACAGTTTAACTGGTCTTGTATTAAAGTTAAAAGGTAATGCAGGAAATAAAAACATTTTTGCCGCTAGTATAATGGCTAAAGTTTCATTTGTTTTGTATGGGTTATACCATAACAATGGAGCAAAAAAACTATTTTATTTTTTCGTGTTTCTTCTAACTGTGTGGCTAATTTATTTGCTCAATTCTAGAACAACCTATGTTGCACTTTTCAGTATCGCTTTTTTCTGTTTGGCCTTTTGTAGTTTCCAGTTTTATAAACAAAGAAATAAGGATATTTTAGTTTTCAATGGGGGAGGAATTATATTAGGGTTGATCATAGCCTATTTTTTTTCACTGATGTCATTAAGCGCTGCCAAAAGCAGCTATGTAGATGAAAGTTCCAGTTCATATGGAAGTGTTCTAGATAGAGTGGCGGGAATCAATTCGTCTGAAGATGATTCTAGAAATCAACGTTTGTTTCTTTGGGACCATGCATTCCATTATGGACTTCAACATCCAATTATGGGTTGTGGCTATGGTAATTGGAAATTTGCAAGTATTCCGCCTACTAAATATTTGGTGGATGATTTATCTGTACCCGTTCATGCTCACAACGATTTCCTAGAATATTTTGCTGAACTGGGTTTGCCCGGAGGATTGCTTTTCCTGAGCCTTTTTATCACTATTGCTTATTATACAGCTAGGGTAGTATTGTCCCCAACAGCTGGTCAAGAAAATAAAATCATTGCCTTTTTCTCGCTCCTTGCCATGATTGGATATGGGGTGGATGCCCTTTTTAACTTCCCCATTGAAAGGCCGGTTAACCAATTATTTTTTGTCTTTTTCGCAGCAGTAAACTTAATGGCATATACCGGAAGTGATTTTAGAAAACTGGAAGAATCTGAGGAGGTTAAACCCAGTAAAACTTTTTCTGAAAATCTCAAATACATTTATTCATTTATCGCCATCCTGTTGCTATTACCCAGTGCCTATGTTACTTTTCTTACTTATCAGTCGCTGGTAGTGCAAAACAGGGTAATTGCCGATTTACAAAACGAACCCCTCAAATTACCGATTGAGAGTGTAATCAACGCTTTTCCAACCATGCCGAATGTAACTTCATCAGCACAACCTATTGATGGAATTTTAGCCAGATACTTCTATGAAAATAAAAGATATGAAGAAGCACTCGTTTACCTCGACAGGGGAATAAAAGCCAACCCTTATATCATGTACTGCGAGTTTCTTAAGGCCGATGTTTACTTTGCACAAAACAAGGGTGACAGCGCTTTAAAATATGCCTCATTAGCCTATTTTTCTAAACCCAGAGCAAAAACTTACTATCAAACCTTAGTGGCAGTATGTGTAAAAACTTCCGATTCGGTAACACTGAAAAAAGCTTATCAAGAATTTGTCAAGTACCGTTCCAAAGAATCGCTGGGCTATGCCCTGTATTTACAGGGGTTAATCAATATAAAAATGACTACCCAGCCCAAGGGAACCACGCCACAAATGCTGCGATTAACTGATAGTATTTTAAAACTATTTCCCAATGATTCTACCCTTATGGTGAGAAGAAATGAAATCATTACCAACATTCCTTCCGGAAATATTCCCGAGCTGGCTATTCAAGAAAAGAACGTACTGAAAGCCCAGCAACTTTTTAATGAAGCTTCTGCCTTATTTGCCAAGAATGATTTTGAAGGTGCCGCTCAACGTTTTATTAAGTCAACGGAAATCAGTAATGGCAGTTATGGAGTATTCGAAAATATTGGTGTTTGCTATTTTAATATGAAGCAGTGGGAGCGATGCTTACCCTGGTTTGATAAAGTTTTTGCCACCAAATCTGCTACCGACGGTAAATCAGAATATTTTAAAGCTGCCGCACTCATCAACCTAAATAGAAAGGATGAGGCCTGTGCCCTGCTGAAAATATCAAAAGGGAAAGGATTTACAGCAGCAGATGGACTGATTACAGGATATTGTAAATAAATAGATACAATAAATTAATGCTATTCTACCCAATAAAAATGCCCCAAACAGGGGCATTTTTTATTACTTGAAAAGACTGAAACAATTAGTCATCAATCTTCACTTTTCCCTTACTCTTTGCAATTACTTCTTCTGCAATATTATTAGGAGCAGGTGAATAATGACTGAATTCCATGGTAGATGTTGCACGGCCAGATGAAAGAGAACGCAACTGGGTTACATATCCAAACATTTCACTTAAGGGAACTTTCGCCTTTATCACTTGTAAATTACCGCGGCTGTCCATTCCCTCTAACATTCCTCTTCTGCGGTTAAGGTCTCCGGTTACATCACCCATATACTGATCTGGGGTAACTACTTCTACTCGCATGATAGGCTCTAACAGAGTAGGTTTTGCTTTTCTACCTGCTTCTCTAAACCCACCCTTTGCACATAATTCGAAGGACATAGCATCAGAATCCACTTGGTGGAAACTACCATCGAAAATTCTCACTTTCATGGTTTCCATAGGATATCCGGCTAGTACTCCCGTTCCCATAGAAGATTCAAATCCTTTTACAATGGCTGGATGGAATTCTTTAGGAATAGATCCACCGAAAATATCATTCTTAAACTGGAAGCCTTTTCCTGGATTCTCTGAAAGCCACTCCTGATCTGCCGGCCCGATTTCGAAATAGATATCGGCGAATTTACCGCGACCACCGGTTTGCTTTTTCAGAATTTCGCGGTGCTCAATTTTTTGCGTGAACGACTCTTTATAAGCCACCTGTGGATTACCCTGGTTGATTTCAACTTTAAACTCCCGGCGCATGCGATCTACAATAATCTCCAAGTGCAATTCACCCATTCCAGAAAGAATAGTTTGACCAGTATCTTCATCGGTTTTTACACGGAGGGTAGGATCTTCTTCTACCAACTTGGCAATGGCCATACCCATTTTATCTACGTCGGCCTGTGTTTTAGGCTCAACGGCTACCGAGATTACCGGCTCAGGAATGAACATGTTCTCCAAGGTAATGGGATGATTTTCATCACAAAGTGTATCCCCTGTTTTGATTTCTTTAAACCCTACCGCAGCAGCAATATCACCCGCCTCAATAAAATCTATTGGATTTTGCTTGTTAGCAAACATTTTCATAATACGGCTGATCCGCTCTTTCTTACCACTTCTCACATTCAAAACATAAGAACCAGCATCTAAATGACCAGAGTAACAACGGAAGAATGCCAAACGGCCTACAAACGGATCCGTCATAATTTTGAAAGCCAATGCCGCAAAAGGTTCTTTCGCATTCGGCTTGCGCACTTCGGGTTCACCTGTATCAGGATTTATTCCGGTAATATCATCCAGATCAACGGGACTAGGCAGGTATCTGCACACAGCATCCAGGGCAGTTTGTACCCCTTTATTTTTAAAGGAAGATCCGCACATCATAGGCACGATGCTCAAATCAATACAAGCCTTACGAATAGCTTCATGAACCTCATCTTCCGAAATGGTATTGGGATCATCAAAAAACTTCTCCATCAGGTTATCATCGTATTCAGCTACCGATTCAATCAGCTTAGCTCTCCAATGATCTGCTTCTTCCTTCATATCATCCGGAACAGGAATTTCTTTGAAAGTCATTCCCTCGGTTTCCATATCCCAGATTACCCCCTTCATAGTGATCAAGTCTACCACACCTATAAAATCATCTTCTGCACCAATGGGTAATTGAAGCGGAACAGCATTCGCACCCAGCATCTCTTTCACCTGACTTACCACCATCAGGAAATCGGCACCGGAACGATCCATTTTATTCACAAAACCAATCCGGGGTACCTTATAGCGGTTCGCCTGACGCCAAACTGTTTCAGACTGCGGCTCCACCCCATCCACTGCAGAGAACAATGCAATCAACCCATCCAATACACGCATGGAACGCTCAACCTCAACGGTAAAGTCTACGTGACCGGGAGTATCAATGATATTGAAATAATATGATTTGGTATTTGCATCCGCTGTACCACGTACCGTTGGAAATTTCCACTCACAACTAACTGCGGCAGAGGTAATGGTGATACCTCGCTCCTTTTCCTGTTCCATCCAATCGGTAGTAGCCGCACCATCGTGCACTTCCCCAATTTTATGAATCATACCGGTGTACCGGAGAATCCGCTCAGTTGTTGTGGTTTTACCCGCATCAATGTGCGCAGCGATGCCAAAATTTCTTTGTAATTTTAAGTCAGCCATAAATTGTACTTATTAGGTTTGACGGTTCTGGTTTAGAGTCCCTATTTTTGAGCGGCAAAGGTACAAATATTCCGAATAGTACCACTTTTTGTTCCTGACAATTTTACGTTAGTTATTTCCACCAATTTATTGAGAATTTTGCTGGTTATTATTACCTGCAATAAAAAAAGCCCTGAATATCAGGGCATTTTTTATCAAATTTCATTTTTTTATATTTTGAAGTGGGAGAAAGCCTTGTTGGCTTCTGCCATACGATGGGTATCTTCTTTCTTTTTAAAGGCAGCACCTTCCCCTTTGGAGGCAGCTATTATTTCATTAGACAGCTTATCTGCCATGGTACGTCCATTCCGCTCGCGGCTAAAACGAATCAACCACTTCATACTGAGGGATATCTTTCTGTCGGGACGAACTTCAGAAGGGATTTGGAAGGTAGCACCCCCAATTCTTCTACTCCTTACCTCAACAGAGGGCGTGATGTTGGCAATTGCCTTTTTCCAGATCTCGTAGCCATCTTCTCCGGTAACCTTAGTTACTTTGTCTACTGCATCATAGAAAATATTGATAGCAGTGCTTTTCTTTCCCTGCCACATTAAATTGTTGATAAAACGGGTAACCAGTTTATCATTAAACCGGCCATCCGGTGCAAGGGGTAATTTTTTGGCTTGTGCTTTACGCATGTTACTAGCGAATTAATTGAGATGATGAATTATTTCTTGGCCTTTTCTTTCTTGGTACCGTATTTAGAACGACTCTTCTTTCTGTCTTTAACACCTGCTGTATCTAAACTTCCACGAACAATGTGATAACGCACACCCGGTAAATCCTTCACACGACCCCCTCTAATCAGAACAATGGAGTGCTCCTGTAAATTATGCCCTTCACCTGGGATGTAGGCAATCACCTCAATCTTATTGGTCAACCGCACTTTGGCCACTTTACGAAGCGCAGAGTTTGGCTTCTTGGGTGTTGTTGTGTACACACGGGTACAAACACCCCTGCGTTGAGGACAAGCATCCAAAGCCCTTGATTTACTCTTGGCCCTGATAATTTCGCGACCTTTTCTAACTAATTGCTGAATAGTAGGCATTATTTTCCGTTTAAAATTTCGGACGGCAAAGGTAATAGCTGATTCGGAAAATTCAAAATGTTTTATCTGAAACCCTACCTAACTAGCCATATTTTATCCCTTTACGGGTATTTCTTGGGCCATCCGGGCAAGTAATCTAGCCCTATTTACCCAAAAAACGCGGGAAACTTGTATTTATCCACAAATTAAAAATAGGTATTTACACCGCATATTTTCCCAGTTTTTAACTGGATTTCAACCAGTTCTGCTTTCGCTAACCCCTCTCCACTAAATTGCCGGCAAGGAAATTTAATATTATGAAAAATAGAATAGGTAGCTTTTTTGCAATCTTTTTAGCCCTGTTTCCGGGTAAAATCTTTAGTCAGATTACACCCATTGTATATACGAACCCCGGGAGTACCTATGTTCAATCTTTTGATAGTTTACCGGCTTCAGGAAGCATTAGCCTTGCCGGAAAGGGACCATTTGCCATTCAATCTCCCCCGATTACTCAAGGGAAATTAAACGGCTGGTTTATATCTCAAACCGCCGGCAGCAGCAATCAGGCAGGATTTTATATAGGATCAGGCACTGCTACCGCGCATGGAATTTACAGTGCCGGGTTGAATAATAATACTGAAAGGTCTCTCGGAAGTCTTTCCTCATCTGGAGGAAGTTATGCCTTTGGCGTAATTTTTAGCAACCAAACTGGAAAAACCTTGTCCATCCTTTCTATTGCAGCACAAATTGAACAATGGCGAAAAGGGGGCTCCGGAAAGAAAAACACCTGGATTTGTAAAGCCAAAACTGGCAAATGGGAGGGAATAGATACCAGCGGATGGATAGGATGCCCCGAAGGAAATTTTAGCTCCAATAATTCCAGCACTGGCACTACCTCACTTAATGGGAATCTTCCAGAAAATCAACAGGCCTTATTCTTTCAAATTACTCGATTTAGGTGGAAACCCGGAGAACAATTACTCCTAGCTTGGTTCGACCCCGATGATGTGGGCAACGATGACCTGTGTGCCATAGACCAATTTCAATTTTCGGCACTTTATCAGGTGAATGCCCCATCCCCCGGCTTAATCCAACTTGATTCTCTTTCACCCACCCAAGCTATTGTCAATTGCCAGGTTTCAACTGGTGGCGGAAATACCCGACTAGAGTGGGAATGGGATACGATACCTAGTTTTGATTTTCCAGAAACATTTACTGCCGAACCAGCAACCATCTCTGAAAATACAGATCTGGAAAATGTAAAAGGAAGGCTTACCCAACTATTTCCGGGAAAGAAATATTTCGTTAGAATTACCGCTACCAACGAAATTGGCTCAACTATCAGTGTACCTTTCTCCTTCACAACCCCCGAACTTCCTCCCCTCGTTTTCACATTTACGCCCACCCTGATAGACAAACAAAAGCTGGCCGTGGAAATTCAATATCAATTAAGGGGTGTAAATCTCCCCTTAGAAACTGGGGTGGAATGGTCGAACAATGCAACCTTCGCCAATCCGAAAACGATGCGTTCCGAATCTCCCGCATTGCCGCTAGCGAAAATATTGATCGATCAATTACCCTCAGCAACTAAGCTATTTGTAAGAGGATATGCTCGCTATCAAACCGGCATCGCCTATGGAAATGTGCAAATCATTGCTATACCCACTTCCATTAAAACTTTTCAGTTAACCGGCAATGTATTAAGTGCGGCCAAAACCATCAGCTATCAGTTGGAAACAGTTGATACGGTTGAAAAGTTATCCATTACCGACTTCAGTATTATCAGCCAAGAAATCAATCTTGCAAAAGTTGAAGAGATAAAAGGCTCAGGAAAAAATTACTCAATTATTGTAAATACCGGAATAGGAGATGGTCTGTTGCAACTCCAATTGAATACCCCCCAATTTTGTACCCCTACCATTTTTGGTACACCCATGCTCGCAATAGGAATTTGCAAAATAGATAAAACGGCGCCACTAATTAAACGAGTTTATTATGCCAATCAATCTTATAAATCCGGCGACACACTGCGCTTATATACCGAAATAATTCCCGACACTACTTCCATAAGTTTGGTGCAAGGAAAGTGGGCTTCCCTTTTACTAAACCATTGGAAAAAAATCAACGATTCCCTGTATCTGAGCGAAATTCGAATTACCGAGGGCTCAGTAAATATTAAAGCTGTAGATGGTATATCTGTTAGTTTGCAGCTTACTGATGCAGCAGGAAATCAATCATCAGTATTTTCAGATACCCTTTACTACCCAAATGACAATATAGATGGCATTTCGCCCAAAATTATTTCTGTTAGTCCCCCTAAATCGGGCTGGTTTTCTTCTGGTGATACTTTGCAATGGAAAGTAAAATTTTCAGAGCCGATAGTGGTTTATAAAAATCTGAAAAATCCTTATCTATCGCTGCAAATAGGAAATATAACCAAACAAGCAGCGCTGAGTATACAGAATAATACTATACTTGAATTCATCTATGTGGTTAAACCCGGTGACTTTGATTCGGTTGGTATAAGTTGGAAGAAAAATATTGTATTAAATGGATCTAGCATTTCAGATTCAGCCGGAAATCTGGCACAATTATCCTGGTCAGACACTACTTCAAATTACCCTATAAAAATAGATGGAATTGTTCCCGTTATTAATAAAATTAACCTTCCCTCTCCAGGATGGTATCCTACATCAGAATGGTTGTATTTTTCAGTAATTTTTTCAGAACCCATTTTAATAAAAGGAGATATAAATCAAGTAAAAATGCTACTGTCGGTGCAAAGCAACCTGCAAACAGCTAGGTTACTAACCGTTAATGGAAACCAGTTACAGTTTGGCTATCAGGTGCAGTCTGGCACTTGGGATAAAAAGGGTGTTTATCCGTTACAAATATTATTAGAAAATTCAAATGCAATAACCGATTCAGCCGGAAATAATGCCCTGCTCAGTTGGCAAATGAATAATCAAAACACCGGTATCTATTTGGATGCGACCGGACCGAAATGGATAGATTCAAGTTCGATTACTGTTCCCTTTTGTTTATCAGATTCAGTAGTATCGATTCAATCATTATTAAGTTTTACTGACAAGGAACCAAACGAAAAAATTCGGGTAAGCATTTCCCATTATTCAGGTATAGATTCCGTCAAAGTTGTTATTGATGAGTTGCTATCCAACGGATCAGTTTTGCAACCCCAACTTACAATTTTTACTCGTAATAAAAAGTTTCCTGGCAAAGACAGTCTGAAAATAACTGTATCGGATAGTTTTTACAGTTGTTCCAAATGGATACAATTGCAGTCTTACACTCCCATCGAAAACAATACTATCCAATCTATCGCTATTCAATGTGCCGGTGCGGCCATACCAGCACTGCAAGCCAATCCAACCACAGGAGGTAACGGATCGTATCAATATGTATGGGAGTATGCTTCCGCTGAAAAGGGCGGCTATACTCGATTTGGAATAAATGACACAACATCTTTTTATCAATTGGCTCCTCTGAACCGTTCCCTGTGGGTTAAAAGAAAAGCAGTATCAGGGCCATGCACCAGCTATACTGCACCTGTGCTGATTGCAATTAAGGGAGAGGGATTATGGCGTGGGAAAAACTCTTCCGATTGGCAGGATGCTGGAAATTGGTGTAGAGAAAAAATTCCGACAGAAATTATATCTATAACCATACCAGGGGGGACCCCTTTTTCTCCGGTTCTTTCTCTTAAGGGCTTTTGCGATACCCTTCAATTACTATCCGAAGGTATTTTAACTATTAAGGGAGAAATGGGCATTCATGGTATTGTTCAAAGCCCTGCAGCCGCCATTCTAGCCGCAGAAGGTGCCATCAGATTACTGGGAGATGAAGCTCAAACCCTGTCTGGAGAACATTTTCAGCACCATACGATCGGATCCATATCCATACAAAATCAACAGGGAGTTACCCTTACCGATTCAATAATTATTGCGCATTCCTTATCTATGCAACGGGGATATGTAATTACCGACTCAACATTACGGATGAACAACAGGGCAGTTGTTGGGCCCTCATCGGATGGAAGTTTTATCAGGGGAACGGTTAATACTCAATGGCTGCTGGATAATAGTAAGCGACAATACTTATTTAGTGGTCATCCATTTTCTAAAAACCAACCACTCTCTATCCTAGCCAGTCAGGTAAGTATTACGGGAAACCAACAGAAAGATTCTCTTTTCGCCCCCTCTCCTCTTCAACTTCCATCCGCATTTAAGTTATACAGCTTCCCTATTGCGGGAGACAGTTTGGGTATATTACATTGGATGCCATTTACTTCTTTAAATGCACAAGGAGAAAACACCTGGAACCGAGCTGAAGGAATCCGATGGCTTTTCAGGGGCAGTAAGGGTATGGGTTTAGATGATCAAACTGCCTGGCTGCAGGAAACTGTTTATCCTATCCACCCTGTATTAATCGAATTATCCGGAGAGTTGAATTGTGGAGATCAAGTAATACAATTTCCCGATTCGGCAGCGGGTTACCAACTGGTGGGTAATCCTTATCTATGCAGTATTGATTTGAGCACCGTTCAGATTTCCGACAGTATTGCCCCTCATTTTTGGGTGTGGAACCCCTTGCAGGGAAAATCCGGAGGATATACCTGCCATTTATTTTCGGAGTCCGTTCTCATTCCTCCGTATGGTACTTTTCTAATACGATTAGAAGGGAAGCATCAGCATCAGCTATTGATCAGTGAACAATCTAAAGTACCCAACACGGAATATTATTCCGGAAAAAGGACGGATGAAACGCTTCAACAGATGACTTGGAAATTATATCAGGATAGTATTTTTTATGATCAGGTAGCCATCCGGGAAAGTCAAAAAGGCTATAATGGTTTCGACTGGCAGGATGGAGAAAAAATAAAGAACCCCTCCCATAGTATGTACACAGAAACATATAACGGGCAAGCACTTTCAATCGA
>JAPLEI010000067.1 GCA_026391195.1 Bacteroidota bacterium
TCATTCGAAAGTGTCAATTTCTTCGAAACCCCATCAAATAATTTCTTTACATCAAATATGGAAAGCAGTTTAAAAACGCCGCAGGCCGGAGTTATTAAAACGTGGCATAGCCTTACCCCTAAACCTATTGCTAGGTCGCTGGGGCAATCTATATTTTTCATGTTTGGTTTCGGAGATTGAATTTTGTCCGGCGCAGTTATATTCTTGTGAATTGTATGCATTTTTCAATTTGATATTGAAAATGACTGCATTGTAAGTACTTAATGCAGGTATGCCGCGGACTTGGATTGGCATTCAAACGGAAATAGAAAGGAAGTAAAATAATCGTTTCCGAATAAAGAGTATATTTAATATTCAATTCCAACAAATTGATTCAAAAATCTACCATTCAGCTATTACGAATTCCCTTTAGCTTTTTTCTAATGCCCGTATATTGGTTTGCCCTCATTGTAACCAACCAGATCGATTATTCAAGGGCTATATTGGTTTTTATTCTTTTGCATGCGATGCTTTATCCCGCTTGCAATGGATATAATAGCTATAACGACAGAGATACCGAAAGTATTGGTGGTATTGCTAATCCAATGCAGCCTACCAAGCAATTATATGATATTACGTTGGCTTTGGATCTGCTAGGATTTGCATTTTCTTTTTTAATCAGTAATGTATTTGCGGGATGCTTTCTTTTTTTTATTATCTCCTCAAGGTTATATAGCTGGAGAGGCTTGCGGCTGAAGCAATATCCTATTCTCGGATATTTATTAGTTATCATTAACCAAGGTGCCTTGGTTTTTTTTGCTATTGCACATGGTGTTAGTAGTAACCTTACCATGGAAGTGCCCTTTTTATTATTACTTGCTGCAGCCTTATTAATTGGAGGATTTTATCCCATCACCCAAATATACCAGCACGTTCAAGACAGAAAAGACGACGTTACCACTATTTCGATACTACTCGGAAAAAGAGGAACTTTTATTTTTTGTGGCATACTCTATTTACATGCATTTATATGTCTCTTCTTTTATTTTCAATCGAAGGGGATGCTGCCAAATTTTTGGATTATTCAACTGTTTTTCATTCCCGTGGTTTTATATTTTTTGAGTTGGATGTTAGCAGTATGGAAAAATCCAGCAAAAGCAGATTACAAAAATACCATGCGAATGGTTTGGCTTGCTAGTACTTGTACCAATTTGGCATTTATCACTTTATTGATAATGAACCATTATGGTTGATGGTATTTCTATGGCATCTTCACTTCCTGTTTGTGTACTAAAGCAGGAATAAATGTGAAATACCTGAAAAGCCTGTCAGTTTAAGCAAATAAAGTATATTGTTTAGTTGAGCATTAAGTTTTACGCTCATTCGCCGTTAACTGATTGTTATGTTAATGTATTGTGGTTTTAGGTTTTGATAACAAGATAGCTTGTTTAGCAACTTTAATTTCGATTCAAACAATACCTAAAACTATGTGGGATAATGTATTTAACATGTGCGTAGACATTTTGGTATTTCTAGGAAATATTACGGGGCTTAGTTACAATGAGATTAATGTACTTATATTTTGTATAATATGGCCTTTGTACACCATCTACCTTTTGATCCTTTCTTATAAAGCCAGAAGAGCGCTCTACCTTTTTCAAAACCCTGATTCCAACCCCAAGCGGCTGCCATTTTTATTCCCTGCATTAAGTACGCTGTTCAACATTAAAAAAAAATAATGTATTTACCCCTATAAAACAGTATACAATTGTAACAAACTACAAATGAGGGTTCGTTAGGCCGCTAGCACACACGGGTGTGAGGATATTATCTCCCTGCCCACTCAATCACCACCCTCACACTGTTCTTTTCTTACCCAACGCAAAAAGGAGTTTGAATGATACCATTCAGGTGGCTTGCAAACGGCTTTAGAAGATGTTAGAATAGTTTACGATGGAAACAAAAAAATGTCAGGTGAGTAAACAACTTTTAAAAAGTAGCAACGCACCTGACATTCAATGATGAAAAAGGCAATTACAATTTATTTGCCTTATAGATTTTTATAAAGCCATCATTTTCACTGGATACTACAATAAGACTTTGCTGAATCGGGCTTTTAGATGCGGGAATAAATAAAACACCTTCGGGTGCATCACCGGTTTTGAACATCTTGATGAATACCGGAGCGGTAGGATTGGTAATATCATAAATGGCGAAAGCATCTGCGCGCTCTAATCCAATAATTGCAATTTGCTTAGACCCAACTCTTCCTAATGCAACTCCTTCTGGTTCTGCTCCTTTATCATCACTTCTAGCATCGTCATATACTTGAATTTCAGCTGCTTTTTTATCTAACTCATTTTTGCTGTCATATACCTGATCGCCAGTAAGGGCATTCCATACGCTAAACGACCTGGCCCCTAGCGAATAAAGGGCATCAAAATCCCCGTCACTGTCCGTATCACCGAGCGTTGTAGTTATATTCAGTCTGCCAAGCTGTGCATCGGTTTTTAAGGTTGTGGCAGTAGGAAATTTAGTAGGATCTAATACAGTTAAACTTGAACCTGTTCTTCGCATTTCTGTAAATCCGGCATATTCACGGGAATCCCCCTCATTCGCTGTTAGTAAATAGGGTATTCCGTTGTAAGTATATTGAGCAATTCCATCAGGTTGATACATGCCAAACACATTATTGTAAAGCGTATTGAATTCAATTTTAGAATCTTTATCACTGGGATCAATTTCATTACCACTTTGTCCATAATTTTTAAAACCTAGGGGCATAATCTTTCTAAAGCTCCCTGCAACTATGTCTAATTCAGCAATCGCATTATTCTCTTGAAGGGTTATCCAGGCTGTTTTAGAATCGTCTGATATAGATATATATTCTGGCTCAATATCTTTGATAAAACTCTTTCCGGGTCCATAGATACGGAATCCCTTTGCTGCAAGCGTGGCTAATTGACTTTCTAAAGCACCGAAATTAATCGTTCTAACCGAATAGTCAGCTACTTTGATAATTGAAACAGTGCCCTCAGGATCTACCGTATAAGCATCATTTGGTTCTCCTTCATTAGCAGTGAGTATATATTGTCCATCTTTAGTGAAAGTGATCATATCAGGCAATGCACCCACTTCTATCACTTTTATTTCTGCTAGGGTAGCGGTATTAAAAACGACTACTTTTCCATTAGCCTGTTTATTGGTAGATTCAATTGCTGCCGCTAATTTGCCGTCATATACATCTACACTGTTCACAAAGCCTCCATATGGGGCAAGAGGAATGGAGTTAATCACCGTTGCCCTATCGGGATTCGATAAATCAATTACATCTATTTTATTAGTAGCACCATTATTAACCGCAAAAAGCCGCTTACTAATAGGGTCGTAGGCAGTAATTTCGGCCGCCCCAAGTCCACCCAATCCTAATGAACCAATCTCTTGGTAGGAGGTCAAGTCTTCATTTACTAAATTCTCTAAAGGCTCGGCAGGCACATTATCTTTTTTACAACTAATCGCAAACAGAACAAGGGTTGCCAGGATGATTTTTCTCATAATAATAGTTTTCGCAAGTAACGGAAGAAATTGACAGATTGTATGCAAATTGTATGTAAATGAAAAAGCAGTTATGAGGTATTAAGTCATAACTGCTTGATTTTCAAGTGGGCCCACCTGGGCATGATCCAGGGACCCCCTGATTATGAGTCAGGTGCTCTAACCAACTGAGCTATAGGCCCGATCTCCGGCGGTTTCCCGCAAGAGGAGGACAAAAATAATCAAAAGCCACCAATTTATCTCCGGTTAGTCTTTTCTTATTTTCTTTATTTTTATACCCTGCATGCGAAAGCCATCTATTTTACTACTGTTGATACTCTGCTGGTATACCTCCCAGCTGCCCCTCGCTGCCCAGGTTAGTCAGTTTAAAAAATCTGTGCTCGACTCGCTTGAGCAAAATAGGGTATACGGGGTAGGGGGACTTTCCTTCCTGCTCAATCAGGATAGCAAAGCCGAACTGTTTGCCCTGGCAGATGCCTCTTTTTTATACGCCACCCGCAAGCATACCATCGAATGGCTATCGAGCCTCAACTATAATAGTACCGATGAGATATCTTCTACTAACCGGTTTTATTCCATGATCCGGACCGGTCTCTTCCGAAATGTGCATGATGCCAATAACCCCTTACTACTAAAAAAGAAGCGGGTTTTTGCCGAACCGTTTGTATTTTTTCAGTGGGACGAGAACCGCGGTATTGCACAACGCTGGCAGTTTGGTTTGAATGCCGTATATGCTTTTCGCTCCGAATCGAGCCGCGTAAAATGGAATATTGGGGCAGGATTGGTATATGAAAAGGAAGACTGGCGCGTTTTTTCTAGGGAAAAGCAACAGGCATTTGATACACTGCCTCCCGCTTTTAAGCAGTTAATTCAACAAATATTAGGCATCGATAGCCGGGGCCATCTTTTACGTGACAACTGGCGTATGAACTTCTATAGCAACTGGTTTTATGAGAGTAAACCCTTTTCTGTTAACCTGTTTGTAGGATTGCAACAACCCTTTAGAACGCCGTTTGAAGGATTGCCAGATATCCCATTCTATCCCTTTCCCAAGAAAAAATTCCCCCGCGTAACGGCAGAAATATCCCTTACCTATAAAATATCCCGCTATATGTCGTTACTAACCCGTTACTATATGCAGGTAGATAAGGGCCAACTTACCCAGTTTGTGCCCGATTTTGTGTATTCTTTTTCACAAGGTATTGCCGTTGCCTTTTAATAGATAGCTTCGCCACCATGGCCAATATTCAACATATTATTTTTGATTTGGGAGGCATTTTTTTAAACCTCAACTATGCCCAAACCGCCGCCGCTTTTCGGCAGCTGGGGGTGGCCAACTTTGATGAACTCTTTACCCAACACCATGCCAATCTCCTCTTTGCTAGGCTCGAAACCGGGGAGGTATCTGAGGAGGAATTTTATCACCAGATTCGCACTATCACTTCACTTCCGCTTACCGATACGCAAATTGCCGAAGCCTGGAATGCTATGTTATTGGATATGCCAGTGGACAGAATTGTATGGTTGCAACAACTGGCCCAGCAATATCCTATTTACCTGTTTTCTAATACCAATGCCATCCACTACCAGCAGCTGATGCAAATCTGCCGCCGCGATCTGGGGGAGATAGATTTTAATGGATTGTTTCGCTTTGCCGGCTACTCGCATCAACTGGGATACCGAAAGCCTGATGCAGCATCGTTTCGGCAACTGTTGCAACAATTAGCCATTGACCCACACCATACCTTATTTATAGACGATACCCCCGGCAATATCCAGGGCGCACAGGAACTGGGATTGCATACCTTGTTTTTGCCACCTCCGCAAAAGGTGCTGGAGCTAGATACCCAAAACTGGAGCCTGAATCAGGGCTTTACCTCTTCAAAATCGATATAGTCGCCTGCCTTAGTTTCACTGGGCGGCGGCGTATTGCGGGCAACTTGCTCGGCCTCCTGCTGCCGTTGAAAAGCTTCCTGGCGATCTTGCATTTCCTGCATCTTTTGCTTCATTTGTTGCGAAGCTTTCCCTACGGGCATTACCAGTTGGGTAATGAACTTATACAGGAGGTAAAATAAGAATCCGTATAATATAAATTTAGCCATAACCCCACAAAGATATTGATTCGCCCAACAGCTTTAATACGGTATTGACCAGCGGCTAAAAAGCAGGCCCCAATGGAATTTTTTGGCAATTCCGCTAGATTTTATTACATTTGCACTGTAAATGAACAACTGAAGGGAACGATAACCGTTCCCTTCTTCTTTTTTATATGTCAAACGAAATACTCACTCAATTGGATAAAATGGTGGCCGAGGTGCTGAAAGATGCCCCCGAACACTTTCTCGTTTCGCTGCTTATCAAGCCTACCAATAATATTAAGCTTTTGATAGACGGCGATAAGGGGATTACCATTGAACAATGTGTTCGCTTTAACCGCCGACTGGTGCCGATGATAGACGAAGCAGGTATTTTTCCACCCGGGGAATATTCGCTGGAAGTTTCCTCCCCAGGGGTAGATGAACCGCTGAAACTGCATCGCCAGTATGTAAAAAATGTCGGGCGTACCGTGCAGGCACTGCATATCGATCAAACTTCGCTTACCGGCGTATTAAAAGAGGTTACCGACGAAGTCATCACCCTAGAATACACCGAAGGCAAAGGCAAAAAAGCCGTTGTTCATCAAACAAGCATACCCTTTACTGAACTACATTCCGTAACCGTACAAATTATATTTTAACCCGGAACAGTCCCAAAACTGTACGTAATTAAACCGTTTATCTATGGCCAGTATTAATCTGATTGAAGCATTCCAGGAATTTAAGGATGCCGAAAACATTGACCGTCCCACGATGATGAAAGTGGTGGAAGACGTTTTTAAAACCCTGCTGCGTAAAAAATATGGCAGCGATGAAAACTTCGACGTTATCGTTAACGCCGAAAAAGGTGACCTCGAAATCATCCGCCGCCGGATGATTGTGGAAGATGGTGAAGTGCTGGATCCCCTGGCCGAAGTGGGCTACTCGGATGCAGTTAAAATTGAACCCGATTTTGAAGTGGGGGAAGAACTATACGAAGAAATGGACATGGTCGATTTCGGTCGCCGCGCCATCCTGGCTGCCAAACAAACCCTCGCCAGCCGTATCAACGACCTGAAGAAAAATGTGCTGATTAAAAAATACGGCGATCGCGTGGGCGATATCATCAGTGCCGAAGTATACCAGGTTTGGAAGAAAGAAGTATTGCTGCTAGATGAAGAAGGCAACGAACTGATTCTGCCTAAATCGGAACAAATACCACAAGACTTCTTTAAAAAAGGAGAAAATATCCGTGCCGTAGTTGCCCGGGTTGATTTGAAAAATAACAATCCCGTAATCATACTATCCAGAACCAGTCCGCTATTTCTGGCTAAGTTGCTGGAAATTGAAGTGCCCGAAATTTTCGACGGACTGATCTCTATCAAAAAGATTGTACGCGATCCGGGAGAAAGAGCCAAAGTGGCCGTAGAATCTTACGACGACCGGATAGATCCGGTAGGTGCTTGCGTAGGGATGAAGGGAAGTCGTATCCATGGCATTGTGCGGGAACTGAAAAACGAAAACATCGACGTAATTAATTTTACCAACAATATTCAGTTGCTGATTCAGCGCTCGTTAACACCGGCTAAAATCAGCTATATGGAGCTGGATAACGAAACAAAACATGCCAATGTGTACCTGAAAGCCGACCAGGTTTCTCTGGCCATCGGTCGACGGGGTGTAAACATTAAACTGGCCTGCGAACTTACCGGCTACGAACTGGATGTGTACCGTGAAGACGAAGAAATTGTGGACGAATTTGATATCGATCTGGATGAATTCAGCGATGAAATTGAGCCTTGGGTGATTGATGCCTTCAAACGCATCGGTTGCGATACGGGCAGAAGCATCCTGAAACTCACCGCAGAAGAACTGGAGAGAAGAACCGATTTGGAAAAAGAAACCATTTTGGAAGTGAGAAGAATATTACAGGAAGAATTTGACAGAGAAGAATAAGCAGCCGCAAAGAGACTATATTTGCTACTGCGAACAGAACCGGAAACCCGGAAGCGATGGCTGCTATAAATCAATGCGAAACATCGTAAAACAATAAACCGGGAAGTACTAAATACAAGTGAATGGCAGAACTGAAATTACCTAGATTACTGGCAGCCGCCAAGGAATTCAACATCGGTCAGGATACCCTGATTGAATTTCTGGTGAAAAAAGGGTTCAACCGCGACGACCTCAAACCAACCGCCAAACTGACGGAAGACCACTACTATGCCCTGCAGGCTGAGTTTCAGAGTGATAAAGTTGCCAAGAATAAGGCCGATCAGGTTGAAATTCCCAAAGTAGCCCAGTCTGAACCGAAGAAGAAAAAAGACGAAGAAGAGATATCCTTTAAAAAGGACGAGAAAAAAGCGGCCCCCGCCAAAGAGGTAAAAGCGGAACCCATACCCCCAGCCGAAGTCCCAGCCTCTATTCCTGCCTTGCCCGAAGCTGTTCAACCCGAACCCGCCAAGCCGGTTCAAGAGCACATTAAAATTGCTGCTCCCGAACTGGAAGGAACGAAAGTGGTGGCTAAAATTGATTTGGATGCCATCGAATCATCCAGTAAGCCAAAGAAATCTGCTAAGAAAAAGGCAGAGGTTGAAAAAGAACCTACTCCACCCCCTGCAGCAGAACCTACTCCGCCACAATCTATTGCAGTAGTAGCCCCTCCGGAAGACGAAGCCCCTACGCTCTCTAATATTAAAGCAGATAAGCTGGAGGGCCCTAAAATTTTAGGAAAAATTGAACTGCCGGTAGACAGTGATACCCGCCCCAAACCCGGCATGCACGATGAAAAGCGCATACGCAAACGCATTCCGGTTGATAAAAAACCCAACACACCCAATACGACTGCTAATGCGAATAGCGCAAATAGTGGTCCTAACCGACCCATCACCCCGGCAAATAACCGCGGTGGTCAGGGAGGCGGAGGCGGTCAATACAATCGGGGTGGTGGAACCCAACAACGAAGTCAGGGCGGTGGTAAGTCGGCCCCTCGAAGTGCAAATACCCGCGATGACAAAGAAATAGATCAAAAAGCCATTCAAGAGAAAATACGCGAAACCCAAGCCAAGTTAACCGGCACAGGAGGTCGTGGAAAGAGCTTGAAAGCAAAATATCGCCGAGCTAAAAGAGATGAAGCAGCCGAGGCCTTAGACGGGGAATCAACCGACAACAATAAACTGCAGGTTACCGAATTTGTTACCGTAAGCGAACTGGCTAACTTAATGGACGTGAGTTTTGCCGATGTAATTGCCAAATGTATGAACCTGGGTGTAATGGTATCTATCAACCAGCGCTTAGACGCAGAAGTTATAGAACTGGTGGTAAGTGAATTTGGATTTGAAGTAGAATTTATAGGTCTTGAAGATGTGGACGATTTGGAAGAAGACGATGAAGACGACAACGAAGCAGCCCAGGTTGCCCGTCCGCCAATTGTTACGATTATGGGTCACGTAGACCATGGTAAAACTTCTTTACTAGATTATATCCGAAGTGCCAATGTGGTGGCCGGTGAAGCCGGAGGTATCACTCAGCATATCGGTGCCTATGAAGTTACCCTCCCCAACGAAAAAGCCATCACTTTTCTCGATACGCCCGGTCACGAAGCCTTTACTGCCATGCGTGCGCGCGGTGCCAAGGTAACCGACGTAGCCATTATTGTGGTAGCTGCGGATGATGCCGTGATGCCGCAAACCAAGGAAGCCATCAGCCATGCCCAGGCTGCTAATGTACCCATGATTTTTGCCATCAATAAAATTGATAAAGACGGAGCCAATCCGCAAAAAATATACGAGCAGCTTTCTCAGATGAACATTCTGGTAGAAGCCTGGGGTGGTAAATACCAGAACCAAGAGCTTTCTGCTAAGAGTGGTTTAAACGTAGACAAGCTTTTAGAAAAAGTATTGCTCGAAGCAGAAGTGTTGGAATTAAAAGCCAACCCCGACCGCGATGGAATGGGTACCATTATTGAAGCTTCCCTAGATAAAGGGCGCGGATATGTGGCCACTATTCTGGTGCAGAACGGTACGCTGAAGCAGGGCGACCTGATTGTATCTGGTCAGTATTATGGACGGGTTAAAGCCATGTTCAACGAACGGAATCAACGTATTCAAGAAGCGCCGCCTTCTACCCCGGTAGTGATATTGGGATTGAACGGGGCACCGCAGGCCGGTGAAAAATTCCGGGTATTTGAGGATGAAGCCGAAGCCAAAGAAATGGCCACCAAGCGGGCTCAATTGCTGCGAGAGCAGGGATTACGCGCTAGAAAACATATTACCCTCGATGAAATTGGCCGACGTCTGGCATTGGGTAACTTTAAAGAACTTAACATCATCATCAAAGGAGATGTGGACGGTTCCGTGGAAGCCCTCAGCGATTCCTTACAGAAATTATCAACCGAAGAGATTGCTGTTCGGGTAGTACATAAAGGGGTAGGACAAATTTCCGAGAGTGATGTATTGTTGGCCACCGCCTCCGATGCGATTATCATTGGGTTTAATGTACGTCCTTCTATGCAGGCAAATAAACTGTCTCAAACAGAAGGCGTGGAAATTAAATTGTACTCTATCATCTACACTGCCATCGACGAAATCAAGAGCGCCATGGAGGGAATGCTGGAGCCTAAATTCCAGGAAAAAATTACCGCCAACGTGGAAGTACGCGAGGTATATAAGTTTGATAAAGCCACCGTTGCCGGATGTTTTGTGCTGGAAGGAAAAATTGCCCGTAACAGCCGCATCCGCATTATCCGCGACGGTATTGTGGAATATCCCAAAGGGGAAGGACAAAGTGCCGAGTTGGGCAGCCTGAAAAGGTTTAAAGACGATGCAAAAGAAGTGTCTACCAATATGGAGTGTGGTTTAACCATTAAAAACTACAACGATATTAAAGTAGGCGATATAGTAGAAGCCTTTGAGGAAGAAGAAGTAAAGAGAACCCTCTAGTTCCCTGTTCCGAAAGCGGTTTATATTTTGTTAAAAGCCGCCGGCTGGTTGGGGAAAGCAGCTGAATTGGTTATTTTTGAAGTCATGAATCTTCGTATGAAAGTATTATTCACTTTGTTTACCCTATTGTCGGCCGTATGCTTTACTGCCGAAGGCCAAACCCTAAAAGTGGTTGCCGACAAAATTGTGAGTCAGGTAGGTGATAAAATCATTCTGAAATCTGATATCACCAATTCTATTGCCGACCTCAAACGCCAATCTCAAGGGCAGGATGTACAAATTCCTACTGAATGTCAGGTATTAGAAAGTCAGCTCATCCGCAAAGCGCTGGTATTGCAGGCACAGAAAGATTCGTTGAATGTAAGTGAAGAAGAAATTGAGGCGGCCCTCGATAATCAGGTGCGAATGTTCATCCAGTCGTATGGATCTAAAGAAGTTTTAGAAGAAATAGCTGGCAAAACGGTGTATCAGATAAAAGAAGATTTTAAAGAATCTTTCCGCGAAAAAAAGCTGTCCGATCAGATGCAGAGTAAAATTGTGGATGGGATAAAAATCACCCCCACAGAAGTAAAAGCATACTATTCTAAAACACCAGCCGACAGCTTGCCTTTTTACGAGAGTGAAATTGAAGTGAGCCAGATTGTAGTATTTCCTAAGGCCAATAAAGATGTGGAGGAATATGTTTCCCGTCAGATGTACGACTACAAGCGCCAGATTGAGTTGGGCAGTAAGAAAATTGAGCAACTCGCTAAGTTGTTCAGTGAAGATCCTGCTGTAAAAGAGAATGGGGGTCAGTATGTATTAAACCGCAGCGACAAAAACTGGGATCCTGCATTTATGTCGGCTTCGTTTCGATTAAAGGAGGGACAAGTGTCGCCGGTAATAAAGTCTAAATTTGGATTGCATATTATTCAGCTCATCAGCCGCTCTGGTGATGAGGCAGTGGTTCGCCATATTCTACGCATTCCGCCGGTAACCGACGATGAGGTAAATGAGGCCAAGGCCAAGCTAGATACCATTCGTCAGAAACTGATAACCAAACAAATTGGTTTTGGAGAAGCGGTAAGCAAGTACAGTGATGATGAGAATAGTAAGTTCAATGCTGGTTCGGCAGCGTCTAACCGGGATGGATCTACTTTTGTAAATATTGACCAGCTAGACAAAGACCTGATTAAGCCCATTAGCTTGATGAAGCCGGGAGAGTATTCTCAGCCCCAGGTGCATGTTGATGAGCGCGGCAGAAAAGTAGTTCGGTTGATTTACTTGAAAAACAGAACCCAGCCTCACCGCGAAAATTTGAAAGACGATTATAACCGCGTATCCCAGCGTGCCCTAGAAGAGAAAAAAAATGCGGCCTTGGAAAAATGGTTCAAAGAGCATATTCCTACCTATTACGTTCTTATAGACCGGGAATATAACGGATGCGCAGGCTTAGATGAATGGCGTGCAGCAGCAGCCAATGCTACCAAGGCCCGAAATTAATAACCTGATTACCGATTCAGCGATTCCCTCACGGATATTTTGTGATTATATTAATGTATATACATATATTAGCGTAATGAAATTAGAGCAGGCCATACAAACGGGTAAGTTTAGCAGCGATAAGCATAAGGCCGTGCTGAATATCTTGTATCGTGCTTGGATAGTAAAAACAAAAATCAGTAGAGAACTCAAACCTTTTGGTATGTCGCATGAGCAATACAATGTGCTGCGTATCCTAAAAGGAAGTTACCCCAATGCTATGCGGGTTAAGGATATTGGCAGCCGTTTAATTGAAAAGAGTTCGAATGTGCCACGCATCATTGATAAGTTGGAAGATAAGAAAATGGTACAGCGATTGGCTTCCCCAGAAGATAATCGAGAAACATTGATTAACCTAACAGCCTCCGGCATTAAGATACTCGAAGCCAGTACCCGAAGCATGCAACCGAATACGATTCATTCGCTGCCATTAACTGAGAAGGAAGCGGCGCTATTGAATCAGTTGCTGGATAAGATTATTCCTGCGGATTAATTTTTTTTATTATAATAAGTGTAGGTACATGAAATCAACCCAAACCGCTTTTGTTTATCATCCTGCCGGCTCACGTGGATTTACGCAGTGGCCATGGCTGAAGAGTTATCATAGTTTTAGTTTTGGGCAGTATTTCGATCCTACGCGTATACAGTTTGGTGCCTTACGGGTTTTGAATGACGATTTGGTTAATAAGGGGGCCGGTTTTGGTGCGCATCCACATGCCAATATGGAAATAGTTACTATTCCCTTGTCGGGCGATTTACATCACCGCGACAGTACTGGCAGGGATGCCATCATCCGGCAACATGATGTTCAGATTATGAGTGCAGGCCGCGGCATTACGCATAGCGAGATGAATGCTAACGCGGATATTCCGGTAGCCTTTTTACAAATTTGGATAATCCCGCAAATAGAAAATACCACGCCCACCTACGAACAAAAAACCCTAGATACAGCGGTACGCAACCACCTGGTTACCATTGTAGCTCCCGATAATCCACGGGCACTGCGCATTAATCAGCAATGCTGGATTACCCTGCTTACAGCCGACCCACAACGGCAATTCACTTACCATACCCATCGTCCGGATATGGGACTATATATATTTGTGATTAGCGGCACGGTAGTGGTTAACGACGAAACCCTGAACGAGCGCGATGGAGGGGGATGGATTGATACCGACTTATTTTCCATCATCACCCAAACCGATGCGAAAATTTTAATGCTGGAAGTGCCTATTTAAATTTTATTATGAAGCATCACCGTTCAATTAAAAAAATATTATGGGGTCAGCCATTCAACATGGGTGGGTTTCCCATTCGCCAGCCATTGCCTACCCTGGGAGTTGATCACATAGACCCCTTTTTATTACTGCACCATGCTCGGCTGGAGGTTTCAGCAGATATACCTGTTACTGAGCAAGGGGTAGGTCCCCATCCCCATCGTGGATTTTCACCGGTTACTTTTTTGTTTGAGGGAGGCGTTCATCATCGTGATAGTGCCGGAAATGATAGTTGTGTGTATGGGGGCGGTGTTCAGTGGATGAATGCAGGGAGCGGACTTATACATAGCGAGCGACCGCCGCAGGATATTCAGGAAAGAGGGGGCGTGCAGGAGTTGATTCAGTTATGGATTAATACACCGGCTCAATATAAAATGGATTCACCGCTATATATTCCAGTTGCCGCCGAACAAATGCCGGTGATATCGTTCAAAAATACATCGTCCTCTATTCGAGTAGTAGCCGGCGAGTTGAACGGGGTTCGGGGTGCCATTGACCCCCTTTTCCCCTTGCAGGCTTTTATGGGGCAAATGGAAACAGGGGAAACTTATTTTTTCCCCATACCCAATAACCAGGTGGCGCTATTATATGTATTAAGTGGAAAACTACAATTGGGCAACAACCCCGATCAAATAGTTGCTGATTTTGAAGCCGCATGGATGTATGAAGATGGAGATGGTATTGATGTATCTGTTTTGAAAAATGCCCGTTTCTTATTGGTTACCGGCCAGCCACTGAACGAGCCCGTTGCTTCCCGTGGACCGTTTGTAATGAATACCCAGGCCGATTTGCTGCAGGCCTTTAAAGATTATCAATTGGGGAAGATGGGGGTATTAGTTGAATAAATTCATTTGCATATGAATATTCAGCTATTGAGAAATTAATCCTGTATTTTCGCGCTTGCTTTGAACATCAGCAGCCATTCGTTGTTAGGTTAATAGAGGAATAAAGTATGCAAATTGAAATCGTATCGGGCAGCCCCCGAAAAGAAAGCCTATCCTTTCGGGTAGCACTTCACCTTCAGCAACAAATAAGCAGTATTTCACCCCACACCGTTAACATCATGGATGTTCGTGACTGGCATTTCCCCCTTTTACAGGAGGTAATTTCCAGCGAGGAAGCCGCCCCAGAACACCTGCAGCCCCTTGCTAAACGGATGTTTGCTGCACAGGCATTTATACTGGTTACCCCCGAATACAACGGCACTTATACTGCTGCCCTAAAAAACTTGTTCGACTATTTTCCTAAGCAGAGTCATAAAGCATTTGGCGTAGTAACAGCCTCCCCCGGTGCCATGGGAGGGATGCGGGCGAGTCAGCAACTGCTATTGCTGGTGTCTGGAATATTTGGCGTGGCTTGTCCCAACATGCTGATTGTACCCGGGGTGGACAAGAAATTTGCCCCCGACGGACAGTTAACCGACGCCAATTATGCAAAGGCGGTGGAGACCTTTACCCGCGAGTGGCTATGGTTGGCCGAGCGATTACAGGGGTAAGGATATTTAATAGTAAATAACGGCAGGAAGTTGGTAACTTCGCCCCTTTCAATCGTTGAACCACCCTCATGAGCGATGATATCAAACACGAATGTGGCCTAGCTTACATTCGCCTGAGAAAACCTTTTTCGTATTACCTGCAAAAGCATGGTTCGGCTACGTATGGGTTAAGCAAGCTATACCTGTTAATGGAGAAGCAGCACAACCGGGGCCAAGATGGTGCAGGACTGGCAGTAGTTAAGCTCGACACCCAACCCGGCAATCCCTTTTTACATCGCATGCGCAGCAATGCCCAACAGCCGATTGCGGATTTGTTTTTTAAGATCGGACAAGAAGTTGCCGAACTAGAAAAATACCAGCCCGACATCAAACAGCATCCCGGATTAATGAAGGGGCATCTGCCTTTTATGGGCGAATTATTGCTGGGGCATCTGCGGTATGGTACCCAGGGTAAGAATAATGTAGAATATTGTCACCCCTTTTTAAAAAGAGACCTGGTACCCGGAAAAAATCTGGCGTTGGCCGGCAATTTTAACCTGGTGAATACCGACGAGCTGTTTGATCTGATTAATCTCAATCCCGGAGATTTTCAAAAGCAAAGTGATTTGGCGGCGATGTTAGAAGTGTTGCATCATTTTTTGGTGCAGGATGAAGAACTGCATCCCAATGCGGCAGATGTGGCCAAGGTACTCCGTAAGGCAACGCCTTTATTTGATGGGGGCTTTACCATTGGCGGGTTATTGGGCAATGGACATTCCTTTGTAATGCGCGATGCCCATGGTATCCGGCCGGCCTATTATTATATCAATGATGAAGTGATTGTGGCCGCCAGTGAAAGGGCTGCTATTCGCACCACTTTTAATGTGGGCGAAAATGAAGTGCTGGAACTGATGCCCGGTATGGCTTTGTTGGTAGATGATGCCGGCAATTATAGTTGTGAGCAAATACTCGAACCCAAAGAAAGAAGGGCTTGCAGTTTTGAGCGCATCTATTTTTCCAGGGGCAGTGATGAAAAAATTTATCGGGAGCGGATTGCACTTGGGCATTACCTGAGTAAAACTGTGCTGGAGAGTATTGACTACGATTTAAAGAATACTATTTTTAGTTATATACCCAATACTGCCGAAGTAGCATTTTATGGACTGGTAAAGGGGATGGAAGAATACCTGAATAAAATAAAGGTAGAACGCATCCTCAGCTGGGGCAATGATATCACGCCCGAGCGGCTGGAACAAATGGTGAACCGAAAAATTCGGCAAGAAAAAATTGCCATCAAAGATGTAAAGCTGCGCACATTTATTACGGAAGATAGTAACCGTAATGAGATGGTGCAGCATGTGTATGATGTAACCTATGGTACGGTTCGCAGATATGAAGATACCCTGGTGGTGATAGATGATAGCATTGTGCGAGGAACCACTTTGCGTGAAAGTATAGTGCGGATGTTGTTGCGTTTAGATCCTAAAAAAATTATAGTAGTTTCTTCTGCCCCCCAAATTCGCTATCCCGATTGTTATGGAATTGATATGAGTAAGCTGGGTGACTTTATTGCGTTTAGGGCTGCGGTTGCTTTGCTGAAGGATACGCAACAAGAACATATACTAAAGCAAATCTCCGACCGCATCCACGAATTACAGCGCAACAATCAATTGCATACCGAGAATGTGGTGCGGCAATTGTATAAACCATTTACAACAGAAGAGATTTCAAATAAAATTGCCGAACTCATAACGCCCGTTGGCACTACCATACCGATTCAGGTTATTTATCAAACTATTGAAGATTTACACGAGTGCTGCCCCACCAACACCGGCGACTGGTACTTTACCGGCAACTATCCCACCCCCGGCGGCAATCGCGTGGTGAATAAAGCTTTCCTCAATTATATGGAGGGGAAGAATGTGAGAGGATACTAAGAACAGAGTGAGAGTGGGAGCCTGTGCGCCTCTGGCGTATGAGTGTGATTTATAGGTGGTCCCCGTGGAGTACGCCAGGGCGCACTACGCGAAGAACATAGTAAAATATCTTCACACTCAAACTCACACTCACACTGTTTTTGCACGGTAGGTTAGCAGTATATCAAATTCTATAGATGTTCCCCGTGTAGTCTCCGAACGCTAGAGAGGGACTGCGCGGCAGGTGTGCAACATTTTAAATTTTCGATTGTCGTACCCTTTCAATAAATATATGCGAGTTGGGATAGAGCCTATTTTCTTTTATACTTTATCCGCATGGGGTTCAGAAAAAATTTCTGCTAATCTATATTGGAGTGTTAAGTTTTAAAAATAGTCTGCGATTCGTATAAATTGTTTTCACCAAAGATCAAAGTATTCTTCAGTTGAATACTATCATGCATATTTCAAAAGAAATTCAGCATCTAGTTGGAAGAGTTTATGTACCCCTTTTAAAAATGCGATATCAGCTTTTCGTTTACCATGTAATATGTCTGAAACTTTCGATTGGCTCATTCCAAGTGTGTCGGCGAGGGAAGACTGGTTCATTTTTCTTTCAAACATTTTATAGGTAATCAATTCAGGGATAGATTTTGGTGGTTTTTGCGGTTGCAAGCCCATTTCCTCATCTTCATATTTTTCTGCTTTTATAACCAATGCTGATAGCTGCTTAGCCTCGCTTTTGGATAATGCTTTTTCTCCCTTATTCATCAGGGTATAAATAAGTACCATTGTTTCGTGGTACTCTTTGTTAGAACGGATTTTGTGTGTCATGATTTTATTTTTTGTAAGGGACATTGGACGCATTCAATTTATCATATTCGCTATGGGTGTCAATGAATAAAATAAATACGGTGCGTACTTTGAATATTATTAGCGCAATTAAGCGATACTGATTACCCTTAATATTAAAAACATAGCGGTCATTTCCTACAGCATCTACACTATTAAATATACTTTTCATTTCAGTAAAACTTTTCCAGTCAGCTGCTTTTGTAAGGTCGTACCATTTTTCAATGGCTCCCTCACAATCCGGATGCCTAAGTACGAATTCCCGCAGTATTTTTTTAGCAATTATCACCATATAGAACAATTACAAAAATAGAAAATAATTCTGTTTTTTGGAAATGTTTTATATATTATGTAATTAGTTGATTTCTTCCCCGTCTAGTACGCCAGGGCGCACTACGCGAGGAAGAATCACACTCAAACCCACACTCACGCTGGGTTTTGTTCCCCGTGTAGTACACGCCCAGCCGCAATACACTAGGAAGAATCACACTCAAACTCACACTCACACTGGCTTTTGTTCCCCGTGTAGTACGCCCAGGCGCACTGCGCGGCAGGTTAGCAGTATATCAAATTTCGTGAGTGTGATTTATAGATGTTCCCCGTTTAGTCTCCGATCCGCCCAGGCGGAGAGGGACTGAACGGCAGGTTTGCAACATTTTAAATTGGAAAAAATCATTCCAAATCGCTCAGTCCCTCGTACCTCGGAGACTACGCGAGTAAAATTTGTAGCAATCCAAATCGCGCAGTACGCCCAGGTGCAATACTCGTGGAATAAACACACTCAAACCCACACTCACACTGGTCTTCACACTCTGTAACAAAACGCATTAATATTCATCCCCGCACCTACGGATGCGAAAACAACAATATCCCCGGGATGTAGCTGGTGTTCGGGCATGGATCCACTGAGAACCCAGTCGTATAGGGTGGGGATGGTGGCTACTGAGCTGTTACCGAGTTGGTGAATGCTCATGGGCATGATGTGCGGGGGGATGGTGCTTTCGCCGTATAATTTGTATAAGGCTTTGATAAAGCCCTCATCCATTTTTTCATTTGCCTGGTGCAGAAAAAATTTCTTTACATCGGTTAAGGCTATGCCGGCTTTCTGGATGCAATCCTGCATGGCAAGTGGTACATGTTTGATGGCATATTCGTACACTTTTCTTCCCCTCATTTTAATGTAGTTGGTGTCGGCAGGTTGATGGGGGTTATTGGAGCAACCATAGGATATATAAAAAGTTTCATCGGCGCAATCGCTTTGTGCGCTGGAGGATAGGATGCCACTGCCCCCTTCTTGGTAAGGTTTTCCCTCTATGATAGCAGCTCCGGCACCATCACTAAAAATCATACTGTCTCTGTCGAATGGGTCGATAACGCGACTGAGGGTTTCGGCACCTATTACCAAACATCTTTTGGCTATGCCTGCGCGGATATAGGCATCGGCTTGTAAAACGCCTTGTATCCAACCGGGACAACCAAAAATAATATCATAGGCCACGCAGGCGGGGTTTTTAATACCCAGCAGTTTTTTAACGCGGGCTGCGAGGGCGGGTACAAGATCAGACTGGTGAGATCCGGTAGGAACGTCGCCAAAGTTATGGGCAAAAATCAGTTGGTCGATGGTTTCGGGGTCGATGCCGGCGTTGTCGATTGCGCGTTGGGCAGCCAGAGTGCCGAGTTGGGAGGTGGTGAGATTATCACTGGCAAAGCGGCGTTCTTTTATGCCGGTGATTTGTTGAAACTGCTGAATAATTTTTTCGGGTGGGGTAGCAATTGGTTGTTGATGTTCATCAAAAAAAGAATGCTGCAAAAAATGCGCATTGAGTACTTGCTGGGTGGGAATATAACTCCCTATTCCGGTGATAACTGTTTGGGTGGATGGCATAACAATCTAATTAGTATTCGTAATCGTCTTTTACCGTATTCTCAGCTACTAATAAGATAGCCATTTTTAATTCCGGCAACAACCATATACATAATAAATATACGGATTGGAAGCCCAAACAAAGCCAGCACAAAACAGCAAAATGCTGCAAAGACCAGATACCCTTATTGATAATCAAGTAATTATGCACTTTTAGATCCCGAAAATTTACGGAAAACCGTAAAACAATATTCATCATATTACATCTTTATTGAAACTCATCCTTTTCGGAACAGTCCGCTGTATTTCGGGAGGGAGGATTATTGTAACCAAAACCTGCTTATAAAAAATGAAATCGATTTTTCAACGGATTGACTATTGGCTTCAATCCATTTTTGTAGTAGAAAAGCCAGCTCATATTCATAAATCTATACAAGCGGAGGAAGTGATGGAACTGTACCACCAATTTCGGGATGATGAAAAAGGCTTGGCCCTATCTATTCGAAGCCTCTTGGAAGATCGCTTAACGGGCAAGGTTACAGATAAGGATATCAACTATTGCATTCGTTGGGCAAGGGAGCTTGTTTTGCAGGATGTGAAGGGTTAGATTGATGGGAGGTACAATTTATGTGTAGGTTAACAAATGCAGTAGATTCCCTTTCTCGCATTCTTCCGACGTAGGAGGCGACTATGCGTTTCGGAGGTGCAATACTTATTGTATGGATTGGATTTAAAACATAAAACACACTATGATAATTTTTAAAATAATTTTTTCCCTTTCTCGCATAGTCTTACGATCCGCCCAGGCGGAGTGGCGACTATGCGTTTCGGAGGTACAATACTTATTTTATAATAAAATATTGACTTTGGTATATGATGCAGCCAGTATTTCATATGCGAGAGTGAATTAAACTCCGCTGCGCATAGTCTCCTTCGCCATTAGGCGTAAGACGAGGAAGGAAAAATGGTATCAGCTATATAATTACTTATGAGTAGTAAATATCTTTTTTATTCGTTAATAATATTTTTGTCCACGGAATGCATTGGGCAAAATGTAAAACTGGCTGGCAGCGTTGTTAATGATAAAACCAAATTGGCTATTCCTTATGCGAGTGGGTTTTTAATGCGTGAAAAAAAGTATTTTGATGCCAATGAAAATGGTCAATATTCCATACTGGCTAATCAATCTGATTCAGTAAGATTTGCTTGCATTGGATTCCAAAGTCGTTTGTTTTCAGTACAAGAACTTATATCGGCAAATCAAATTTCATTACAAGAGTCGGTTAATACATTAGAGGAAGTTGTTGTTCGAAGTGCGGTTGCTGAGCGCATCGGAATTGTAAATGAAAAGCAAACTACTTCTTTCGCAGGCTCAACTGCAAATAATTACTATCAAATAGTTACGCTAATCAAATTTGCTGACACCAGTAAAAGGGGTATAATTAAAAATGTGCTTTTTAAGCAAAAAAAGTTTGATGCAGACAGACCTATGCGATTGCATATATATGATGTTAATGAGAAAGGATATCCGGGGGTTGAGTTGCTGAATAGAGATGTATTAATAAATAAAGACAATTTTAATAAGGGCTATCTTACAATCGATGTGAGCGAACAAAATATTGTAATAAATGGAAAAGCATTTTTTGTAGGCGTTCAGTGGATTTCTCCCGCAAATAAAGAGATACGAAAAGGAGGATTTAACAATGATACTAGTATAGGGGAAACCACGAAATTGACTTCAATTTATTCATATCATAATTTCACGGGAATTCCGGGAGAATGGTTTACCTATTACGAGCACGGCATAGTGTTATCGTCTGGTAAAGTGGAAA